>CAYXON010000149.1:0-3708 GCA_964467145.1 uncultured archaeon
TCTTTTCTTTTTCAGCACCACAATCGGCCTCTGGGGGCATGTGAGGAGCTTCCGCTCATTGACTCCTATTTGCGCGAATTTGCCGGCTTCTTCTACGTCTTTCACCATCACAGCAAAGGGTTTGTTTGCTCTTCCGAGGAAACTCCTGACTTTGCCGACTGCAACATCATCTGGTCTGCAGCAGATATGGAACCCCCCAACACCCTTTATAGCAACCATCTCGCCCGCATTTATCATCTCAGCCGTTTTTGCGATTATCGCATCATCTGATTTCAGCCCAGAGTATTTCCCGCCTATTTTCAGCGATAGTTTGGGGCCGCATTTTTTGCAGGCGTTGGTTTGGGCGTGATATCTGCGGCTCATGGGGTCCTTGTACTCGGCTTCGCAGTCTGGGCACATCTTAAAGTCTTTCATCGACGTGAGTGGCCTATCATACGGGTAATTCTCCACTATCGTGAACCTTGGTCCGCAGTTTGTGCACGTTATGAAGTAGTAGCCGTGCCTTCTGTCGCCTCCATCCCTTAATTCTCTCAGGCAGTCGCTACAGCAGAAGATGTCAGCAGGAACTGTTGTCGAGCCTTGGTCGTCTCTGCTTTCAACTATACTGAAATCCTTGTATTCCCCCTCAATCTCAGCAGTCTCATAGTCTGTGATGCGGGCCATTGGGGGCAGATCCTTTAGTCTTTCAACAAAATCCTTGTCGTTGACTATGACCTCGACTCCAGAGCCAGTGTTTCTTACAAAGCCCTTAAGCCCTGCATTAACTGCTTTTCGGTATATGTAAGGGCGAAACCCAACCCCTTGGACGACACCCCTTATGAATATCCGGTACATTATGAGAAAGAGAATGTGTTACAAAGATAAAAATCACCCCCTGTTTCATGTTTTGCAACAGGTGTTTCACAAAAGGTTATCCCCTGTTTCAACAATCTGTCTTACATGAAAAAGACTTACCTTATAGGTTTGGCTGCGCTTGCAGTCTTTGCCATTCTTTTCGTTGGCGGGGCATCGGCGTTTTTAGGATTGGGCGGACTCCAGGGTGAACGTGGAGGATGCGGTAGAGGAGACGGTGTCGGACCTGCTTTCGGGCGGGGCGGTGCGAAGATGGCTGGCGGATTTCCAACAAGCGGAGTGAAAGAATCATTTGCCTGCGGATTTGACAAAGGCGCTACTAACGAGTCTTTTGTCCGTGGATTTGGCAAGGGCATGAACGAGTCAGTCAAACAAGAGCGTGAATCGCACAGGCAGGAAATGACTGCTGAGCGTCAAGAGCACATGGACGCTGTTGAATCAGCACTTGATGCGTGCGACTACGACGCATGGGCTGCATTAATGTCTAACGCAACAGGTAAGGCACAGATGCTTGAGAAGGTGACTTCAGAGAACTTCCAGAGATTCTGCGATGCACACTCCAAAATGCAGGAGGCTAAGGCAATATTTGAGGAGCTCGGCGTCGGAAGACAAGGATTTGGAAAAGGCGGACGCGCAAGCGAATAAACAAAACGCTCACAAAAACCAACTGCCAAAAAGGCGGGTGCTGGTGGGGGGCTGAGCCTCAGAAAACTCCACCAACCCCGCCAAAAACAGCTTTTATGCACAGATTGATGATTATACTAAGGTGAATATGATGAACACATGCGATTTTGTAAGCCCTCTAATGCAGTCGGATTTCATGGATCCCGCTATCAGGGACCCTTTCCACAGGAACCTATTATTCGGGTTCCTGCATCCGTCGATACTTTGGAACATCGGGATATTCCTGCTTGTTGCATTGATATTCTACTGGCTTCTGAAGAGCTCAAAAAAGCGCGAGACCGCACTTGACCTTCTTAAAAAGAGGTATGTTACTGGGGAAATCGACAAGGACGCTTTCCTTCAGATGAAAAAAGACATAACAGACTGAACATGGAAGTATCAGAGACTAAACTGGCTGTCGCAATAGTTGCCGTCTTCACGCTTGGTATACTGTTTTCCATACTCAATGGCCAATACATCGAAGACACTGGCCAGCAGCTGCCGATTATCTATTATGGGATGGTCGGGGTCTCCATGGTTGTCGGCGCCCTGATAATCCTTCTATTCCAGTGGAAGATAACCCAACAGCATTCTCTTGCGCTTCTGAGGATACTCCCAGAAGACGAGAGACGGATAGTCGAGTTACTGCTCAAGGAGAAAAAGACCGAACAGGTTTATCTGGTTGCAGAATCAGGACTCTCAAAGGTCAGGGTATCAAGGATAATCTCCCGCCTTGAGCAGAGGGGCGTACTTGAGAAAAAGCCAATGGGCAACACAAACCTCATAATATCCAAAATATAGGTGATGTTTCATTTTATGCAACAGGTGTTTCACCTAAGGTTATGCCCTGTTTCACCAAATACTTAGCTAGAAATACTCATAAAAAAATAAAATGAAAAAGAATTTGATTGCGCTTTTAGGGATATTCTTTATCCTATCTGGGATTGCATCAGCGACCGCTCCGACGAACATGATTGTGGACTTTGACACCACATCATTTGACTCATCACTTAGCCCTGGAGACTCTGGGATAATGAATCTGGTCATCGAAAACACTGGCGGTTCCTTGGCTGAGAATGTTGAGGTTATAATACCTAGTACTGGAATAATAGACGCTGACAGAACTATATTTGTCGGGCGCCTTGAACCCAGTGCATCAAAGACGTTGCCGGTTGTTGTAAAGGTTAAGCCCACTGCAAAAACTGGCCTAACATCAGTGAATGTTAAAATATGGTTTGATGGCTCTGATTCAAATGGTCAACAATACGCATTAACTCAGCTGACTAGCTGGAATGTCCCATTGAGGATATATGGGAACCCGCTCTTCCAGCTTAGCACAGGCAAGACCACATATTACAAAGACACGCTCGACAACATCAGCTTTGAAGGCAGCATACTCGCGCAGGTAAAGGACCTTGAGGCGACTCTGTCTTCCTCTTGCATCACCGTCATTGGCTCATCTAAAAGGTACGTCGGAGCTGTCACACCCTCCAAAGGGTTTGACCTTGACTACCTGGTAAAGCCGACATCTGAGGGTGCGTGCCTGACATACCTGAAGCTAGACTACACCGACGAATCCGGAAACTCCGCATCAACCAACCTCACATTCGGGCTGAACGTAGAGTCTGCAGGCGTTGACTTTAAGATAACTAACATAAGCTACGAGCCGACAGGACCTGGCGAATCAGTAAAGATAAACGTGGGACTGAAGAATGTTGGAAGCGCCTCAGCTGATGAGGCCACAGCAAGCCTGACGCTTTCCGAGCCTTTCGTGCCAGTTGACACGACCGAGAAATACATCGGCAAAATCGAAGGAGGACAGACGGTGGACATAGCATTTGACGTGTCAGTAAGCTGGGACGCCAACATACAGGCATACGCCATACCCCTGTCCATCACCTACAAAATCGGAGGCACAACCTACACAGTAAACAAAACAATCGGCATGGACGTGCAGGGCAAGGTGATACTCGAGGTCATAAACGTCGAGCAAAGGTCAAGCCAAATCAGGATAGACGTCGCAAACATCGGAACAAGGACTGCGGAAGGCGTTAAAGCAACCATAACAACGCAAGGCAGTGGAGTCTTCAACAGAAACCAATCAAGTGCAGACACAACACAGGCCGGCTCATCAGCCAGAACATCCTCAAGAACAACCAACCCGCTATCAATACTCACTGGCAGGGGAGGCGG
>CAYXON010000150.1:0-3694 GCA_964467145.1 uncultured archaeon
GCGCGCCAGTGGACCGATCCACGCATCCACCTTCTCCTCGATGAGTTCGAGGTCGTATTCTGTCTTCTGTTTTAGTCTGTTGGCTTCTATCAGTTTGCCATTTTTCTCAAGTTCCCTCACCCTTTGTCGCAGCTCATCTCTTATCGCATCCATTGCCTTGTTCTTCTGCTCTTCAGGGAGTATGTAGTGGACTGCAGGGTATATTCTCGCATGCGCTGGCTCTGAGATGGTTTTTGATGTCACTGCGTGAATCTGTTTTATTGAGTCTATTTTTTTGTCTGCTGTTATCCGCCACATGTGTTCGCTGTATGGTGGGTAAACGTCTATTGTCGCGCCCCGGACCCTGAACTCTCCCTCAACAGGTTGCGCGTTCTTGCGCTCATAGTGCATGTCAACAAGTGATTTTATCAGCTCATCGCGACCGATTTTTCCGCCGACCCCGAGATATAGTGTGTTTTCCCGGTATTCCTTTGGGCTTCCGAGGCCGTATATCGCAGACACTGTCGCAACGACTATGACATCTTTTCTGTCAAGAAGCGACGTTGTTGTGCGGTGCTTGAATTTTTCTATTTCAGCGTTTATGTCTGCGTCCTTTGAAATGTATGTGTCAGATGAGGGGAGGTATGCTTCAGGTTGGTAGTAGTCGTAGTAGCTGACGAAGTATTCTACTGCGTTTTCCGGAAACAACTCCTTGAATTCGCTGTAAAGCTGTGCTGCAAGGGTCTTGTTTGGTGCTAGAACCAGTGCCGGTTTTTTCACCTCAGCTATGACGTTGGCCATGGTGAATGTTTTCCCGCTTCCTGTGACCCCCAGCAGCGTCTGGTAGCGGTAGCCTCTGTTGATTCCCTGGATGAGGTCTTTTATGGCTTTTGGCTGGCTTCCTGCGGGCTTGTATTCGCTTGTTAGCTTGAATTCCATAGCGGACAATATTAAATGAATAACGCCATAAAAAGGGGTTGGTAGTGTGTTGGTAATCTGCTCCTTTTATTTTCAGCCTGCTATTTAATTGCTATGGGAAATCAAAGTCGCAGCACAAGTAAGAAGGATGCGAGAAGGAAGAAGAAGCACAAGAACAGGATAGGCGGTTAAGTTTTTTTTTTTTCTATTCCAGCTTCTTCAGGTACTTTTTTATGCTTTCATAGTCTGCGGGCAGGTGAGTGACTCTCTCAGGCAGGTTATCAAGTCCTGTGAGGCTCTTTGGCACTTTTGGATTTACTCCTAGTATTGACACTATCTCGTCTGGGAACTTCGCGGGGTCTGCAGTCTCAAGTGCGACTGACAGTGTGTTGCCATCCTCTTTGATGTAGTCTGTGAGCGCCTTCCATCCGACAGCACCGTGGGGCTCAAGTATTGTATTATAGCTTTGGTAGGCGTCGCGTATAGCATTTCTTGTGTCCTGGTCTGTGACGCTTTCAGCCCACAGGTCCTTTCTCATTCTCGCGATGTCGGGTTGCTCTTTTACGTTGCCTTTTTCATCCATCCATCCGCCGTACATGTGGAATAGCCGTGCTAGGTTGCTTGGGTGTCCGACGTTCATGGCGTTGCTTATGCACGCCTTTGACGGGGTTATCGGCTTGTAGGTTCCGGTATTGAGGAATTTTGGGAATTCGTCGTTTTCGTTTGTTGCGACGACGAATTTTTTTACTGGCACTCCCATCCTTTTGGCGAGGATGCCACCCATCAGGTCTCCGAAGTTGCCGGACGGGATGCTAAATACTATCTTCTCCCCTAGTTGTGTGTGTAGTCTGGAGTATGCGTAAACGTAATATACTGACTGTGGCAGGAGTCTTCCGACATTTATGCTGTTTGCTGATGACAGGCTCAATTCCTTGAGTTCCGGGTCTGCGAACGCTTTTTTCACAAGTGCCTGGCAGTCGTCGAATTTCCCGTCAACCGCGATGCATGAGACGTTGCCAGATAGCGTTGTCATCTGTTTTCTCTGCGTGCCAGTCACCTCATCCTGTGGGAAGAGAACTACCACTCTTATGTTTTTGAGTCCGTTGAATGCGTTAGCGACCGCGGAGCCTGTGTCGCCTGATGTTGCAGTGAGTATCGTGAGCTCCCCACCGTCTTCAGCAAGGAAGTGGCTCATGAGCCTCGCCATCATCCTCGCCGCAAAATCCTTAAACGAGGCTGTCGGGCCCATGTCAAGCCTCATGATGTGCATGTTACCTGTGACTTTCTCAAGTGGGACGTCGAAGTCGTAGCTTTCTCTGCAAAGTTTTGAGACCACCTTCTGCGGGACCTCGCCAGCCAGGTATTTGCCGAGGACTTCCGAGGCTATCTCGTGGTATGGCTTATTTTTGAAAGACTCGAAATCACTCTTTACAAGAGATGGCACCTTAGATGGGGTGTATAGGCCCTTGTCTGGTGCCTGCCCCGTGATTAAGGCCTTTCTGAAGCTGACGTCTTCAGAGATTCGGTTAGTGCTCTCGTAGCTGATTGCCATACAGGATATATTACTTACTTGATAAATTAATATCTGATGCTGAAGGCAGTCCTATTCGACCTGGATAACACACTCTACGACAACAGCAAGCAAGTTCATTCAGCAAGGGAAAAAGCAGTAATTGCGATGATTTCTGCAGGTCTTGGGGGAAGAAAAAAAGACGTCATGAAAGTGCTTGAAGCTGTTGTTTCCAAAAAAGGTTCAAACTACCCCCACCACTACGACGAGCTTGTGAAGTCGATTAGTGCTGGTGAAAACCCTGCAATCGTTGCGGCAGGCGTCATGGCATACCATAAAACCAAACAGAAATACTTGAGACCATATCCCGAAGTTGTGAAGACTTTGAGGATGATAAAAGGTATGGGGTTGCGTCTGGGCGTTGTCACTGATGGAGTTCCAGTTAAGCAGTGGGAGAAGCTGATACGCCTGGGCTTCGCCGACGTATTTGACGCAGTCATAGTCTCACCAGACGAGCGTGAGCACAAGCCGTCGCCCAAGCCATTTCTTAAGGCCGCGAAAAAACTAGGGATTCCCCCAAAAGACTGTCTTGTCGTCGGCGACAGGGCAGACAGGGACATACTGGGTGGCAACCGGGCAGGCATGGCGACAGCCCTTGTCGTTCGAAAGGGGCAAGAGGCTCCGAAGAGCTTTGGAAAAGGGCAAGAGCCAGACTATATACTACAATCTCTATCAGACGTTGTCAAAATCATTCGATGACTTGAGTCTCAGCTAATCTGTCACCTAATCTCCTTCCCTCTCTGTCAGCTACTGCGAGTATCATCTCAGCCAAATTCAACACAGGCACAAACATGGTGAAGTTCCTGACAATGGAGGATACTACATCGCACCTTGAACCGTCCATCCTCACAACCCTCACCATCATCTTCCTCTTGCCGACCCCGTATCCTGAAAACAACGCATCCCTCACTAAAAAGAATCCGACAGAGATTATGACGCCTAAAAGCACACTCACAACCGCAGCCACACTCATCAGCTCATCAGGGCCGAGATAATTCCAGAACACGTACCCGGCTCCGAGGAAAACAGACGCGACAACCGACGATAATACAATATCTATTGCGAACGCACTCATCCTTCGCTCAATCGGCGCCTTAAGTCCCATGTTTAATTTATCTGTTGCGCCCCCTAAATAAGTTCTATGGTCCTTGTCAGGGATATTGCCATCGAGTTCATGCTCGGAGTAAGCCGGGATCTGTACCCGCGGGAGTTCGCAGGGCTTCTGCG
>CAYXON010000151.1:0-3629 GCA_964467145.1 uncultured archaeon
TGAAAAGCGGCGCAATGTCCTCCGGCGTCTGGCGCTATAAAGAGCTTATCCTGAGTGCGAAAAACCAAGGCTCACACTCAGTATCTTCTTGACCTCAGCAGGGCTTGAACCAAGCCGTATGAGGGTTGTAGTGCCCCTGATGCCAGACCCAGAAAGCGACAAAGTCACAAGCCCCAGCATCTCAAGCTCCTTCAGATACTCCCCAAACCACCTCATAGTCCGTGGGTTGCGGTTAAGATGCTTGCAGACTGCCTCATAGCTCTCGTAAGCCTCGCCAGAAAACATCACCTCAGATGAAACCTCAGAAAGCCTCTTGTAGTGGCTGCCGCGCAAAGTCAAATCAGCCAATGCGTAAAGGACTATCTGCTGATGCTCAGGCAAAGTAGTGATAAGCTCGTTCACTATGTCTTCCTCTATCCTGGCTTTTGCCTCAGACACATCTTCTTTCTTGACCCGCTTGCGCTTGTTAGCCTGCGCAATCTCACCAGACTTCTGCAAAAGACGCAGTGCGTAGCGGGCGTCGCCGTTTGTTTGCGCAGCCATCGCAGCAATAAGCGATAGGTTTGAGTCAGAGATGCTTCCTTTTTTGAATCCTTCAGCAACCCTATGCTTCAAGATGGTCTTTAGCTGGTTGGCGTTATACGGTTTGAACACCAGCTCCTCAGCACACAATGTGCTTTTGGTCCTTGGATCCAGGTCGTTTTTGAATGAGTGCTTGTTGGAGATGCCTATCAGAGACACGCTGCCCCGCCTTGTTGATGAGCCGACAGAGACGGACTCAATCTGGTCGTTGACTCGGGTTAGTGTGTAAAGAAGTTCGTTAACGTCCTTTACCATGTCGACTTCATCAAGCACAACTATCAGGTGCATCCCATTGACCTCAACAACTTTTTTCATCTTCGCGTAAAGCTCGGTCGGTGAGCGGCCAGAAAGGCTTGATGTGCGACAGCTCTCAAGTGGCCGCTCAACAATGCCTTCCACGTTCATGTGGTCATCTTCCAAAATCTTCAGAAGAATCTGATACTTGGTGTTGTACCCCAGCCGACAGTTCATGTAGACGTTGGCTGAGCAGACACCAGCCTTGTTACGGCATGAGTCAGACACCATCGAGTCAAGCTCACGAAGTATATTCTTAACAACAGATGTCTTGCCAGTCCCGGTCTTTCCATATAGGAAGAGGTTGTTGGATTTAGCGTCAAGAAGAACCGACGACAGCGCCCTTGTTATTGTCTTTATCTCGCTTTTTCTGTATGGCAAATCCTTTGGCACATAGTGCGGGCTAAGGACGTTAAGGTCCTTGAATACTGTGTTCGCTGAAAGCTCAATCTCAAAAAGTCTACCAGACATCTTAGGCGATTATATAGGAATACCTTAAATAAAATAGCCCCCATTATCCATTTGTTATTAATAAACAATGAAAAACAAATGTTATAGAAGCCTTACCGGCTTTTATCTAATTTCACTATATGAGGTGTAACAATGGTGTTTAAGAAGTTATTAGGCGGCGGAGGCGGCGATAACGGCCCCTTCCTGGGCGAGATAGACATTGAAGACTACCTGAACGACTTGAGCGTAAGGGACGGGAAAATAATAGAAAACGAGGACGTAACGTACGTAAAACCCCTTGACCTTGACGGCGAGGGTAAAGGCGTCGGAAACGTCCTGGCAGAACTTGAAAAGGAAAATATCGTAGTCCTTAACGTAGCAGCACTACTACACAACAAAGTGCTTTTGAAAAGCGTCGTGAAAGACCTAAGAGAAGCATGCATCGAAATGGACGGCGACATAGGAAGGATATCAGAGGAGAAACTCCTTGTCGTGCCACAGGGCATGAGGATAGTCTCAAAAGCCAACTAGGTTTTCTGAATGGACGACAGAGTAAAGACAGGCATACCCGGACTGGATGAGATGCTGATGGGGGGACTGCCACGCGGTGGAACCTACGCAGTTCTTGGTGGTGTCGGAACAGGCAAAAGCATTTTCTGCACAGCATACCTTTACAACGGAATAATAAAACACAACGAAACCGGAGTCTACGTCCTTATCGAGGAGAACAAGAACCGCATGAAGGCCAACATGAAGAACTTCGGCTGGGACCTTGACAAACTTGAGGCTGAGAAGAAGCTGAAGGTGATACCCTACATGAAGTCGCTGATGGCCGACATGGAGGCGACTTTCGAAAAGGAGATGACTGCCGAAGACCCGGACAGGGTCGACAGGATAAGGCAGTTTCTGACAATCGACTCACTATTCAGGCAGATAAAAGAGAGTGTGAACGCAATAGGTGCGAAAAGGGTCGTCATAGACTCCATGACCATACTTACGCTTCTTTCAAACAGCGAGATAGTGGCGAGGATGCAGATTATGTGGCTCATCGAACAGCTTGGCAAGATGAATGTCACAACACTCGTCATACTTGAGGAGGGCATAAGCTACTGGCAGGACATACCATTTTTGTGCGACGGCCTGATATACATCATACTTAAGGAAAAAGAGGGCATATTTGAGCGGGGTCTAGTAATCGAGAAGATGAGGGGTACAGCCCATGATACAGGTCTTAGGCCGATAAAAATTGGGAGTCCAGACGGGATAAAAGTGTACCCAGACGAGTTAGTCTACAAAAGCTCATCCAAAAACTGATTCATTCGGGAATACCTGCATACCAGTGTCTGTTATCTTCATCGGGCGCATATTCTTGTCAAAACTTGACCCGCGCATCTTCTGTATGCTTACTGCGCTAACGCGCTCACCAGCGTTGTCAACCATGTGAAGTTTAACAACGCCAGATGCGAGGAACTCCTCCATTATAGTGTCCGCACTTGTTGACTCGGATGTGAGAAGAGTCGTACACCCGGTGTTTTCCAAAAAGTTAAGAAAACCCAGAAGCTCCCTTCTCGCATGCAATGGATTGTCGTAGAGCATCTTCACGCTTGTTAACGAGTCTATGACTAGCCGCTTGGGCTTGTAGGAGTCTATGATTTTTCGAAGTGTTTCAACAAGCGTTTTCAGGTTGAACTCCGGCTTGGTTATTGATGTGGGGGTCTTAAGTGCCCAAACCCCGGAGGATATGTCCTGCATTGTGTCAATTATCTTTATCCTTGAGGTATTCCACCCGAAGATGTTCATGTCTTGCTTGAGTTCCTCAGCCTGCTCCTCAAGTGCGACGTAAATGCATCTTTCGTTGTTGTTGACGCCCTCCATCAGAAACTGAACGCATAATATCGTTTTGCCGGAACCCGGACCGCCGACAACAAGGTAGGACCGCTCAGGTACTAGTCCTCCATTAAGCATCGTGTCAAGGCCGTCAACACCAGTCTTCACCCTGTCCATAACATAAACTGATTAGATGGCAGGCATAAAAACTTTCATTCTAGGCAATATGCTGAGAGGATGGAGTATTTCGACCCAGACGGGGTGAGACTGCTTTCCATGAGCGAGAAAGAAGATGCCTCGAAGCTGCCGTATGAGCGGCCTTTTTCAAGTTCAAGCACGTCCGCTATCTGAGTTATTTCTGTTTTGCCCTTGACCCGCGCCAGCGTAATGTGAGGGTGGAATCTCGCGTCTTTTTCAAACCCCATAGGGTACAGTGAGTCATCCACCTGGCTTTGCAGCTGTTTAACCGCGTCAAC
>CAYXON010000152.1:0-3551 GCA_964467145.1 uncultured archaeon
TGTCGTTTAGGAAGTATTCTATCTCATCAAGGCCGAGTAGCTCGTGTATGAGGCTGAGGACAAAGTGCTCCTTGACTTCTTCGTCTAGGCCAGGCAGCTCTTGACCTAGTATCATGTCGGCTTGTTTTGTGAAGTCGTCTTTTAGCTGGCCTAGTAGTTTGGGGTCGAGTATCTCGCTTGTCGTCATCTCAACCCCGGATATTAGGCGGTCTTTGATGTCTTCAAGAAGGGCGAGTGTTGCGACGTCGACTTCAGGGAGGGTGAGGTGGTAGTATGTGACGAAGTCGTAGAGTATTATCTGCACCGACGTTGGGACACCCTCTGATTCTATATCGTATGAGTCGAGCACTTCCCCACCCACTAGTTTGTCATCTTGTTTTATCCTCATTTTGTCCTCGGAAGTTTTGCAGCTGAGTTACTGACTATCTCTGCCTCACCCAGTGTGGGGTAATGCAGTTCGAGGAGTTCATGCTCCTCGAGTATCATGGCCCACGCCTCTATTTGGGTTCTGCTAACCTTTAGTTTGGCTGATAAAAGGTCGTTTATTTTGACTCTCCCTGTTGACTCAACAAGCTCGTATAGTTGGTCTATTTTTGTCTTTACCTTCTTGCCCTCTTTCACAGTTTTTACCGGTTGTTTGCTGGGTTCAAGGATTATCTTGGGTGTCTGGCTTATTTTGTCGGTTTCTGCCTGGCTTGACTTGAGGGAAAGTGTGTTAAGTAGCGGTTTTTGGGCTCCCGCACGCTGTCGTTTTAGCTCCTCAAACCTTTTTTTCTTCATCTCGTCCATCTCGGATGATTTTTTGGGTTCGCCTTTTTTTACCCGTATTTCATCGAATCTCTGCGCTTTTATTGGGTCTAATGTGAGCTGTCTTGCGAAGTCGATGAGGTTTATGACGCCTGCTATTTTACCTATTTTTTGTTTGCGTTTTTCATCAATCATCTGTCTTCGCTCGTTTTTGAAATCTGAGTCTGGTGAGGAGAGCATTCCCCCGATTGCTTGCAGAACAGACTTCTCTTCGGGTTGCCGTATTCTTCTTCTTATTTTTATGTTAAGGGAGGACAGGCGAATTGGTGGGGAGAGTAGTAGGTCCACGTTTTTTGTGAGTGATTCATTGAATGTTTCCTCGTCTGTCTCAAATATCTCGAGGTCTCCCTTGCTGCCGACGAACTTGGATTTTATCTCACCTAGGGCGGATGCGCCGTATGTTATCTCTGCGGTGTCCATGTGCTCAAAAGACAGTGCTATTATGTCGCCTTTGTCCACAAGAAGCGCTGCGGTATAGGATTGGTCTTCCATTTCGCCGTGCAGTCGCATTACTCCCATGAAATCCGACGTTAGTGACTTGCATACTTCCTCAAGTTCTTGGGCGGTCTCTGGGACTATCTTCTCGATTGAGGTGGTAGAGGGTTGGGGTGAGTCTTCTATTTTTTGGGGTGTTGTTGGAGTTTGCAGGGGTTGTTGGTCGTGCTGTGGGGATGATTTGTTTTCTGGTGTCTGAGCCACTGTTTCAGGTTGTGGGTCTTCAGTTTCTTGTGGATTTTTTTTTGATGATGCAAGTTCTGCCCTTCCGAGATCGGTTATTGATACTATTGAGTCCCTGAGCATTCTTTTTTTGACTTCGACGAATTTCTTCTCCATAAGGTGGTCTACGTATTTTATTAGTATTGTCTTGTCAATGCCGACTATTGTGGATAATGAGTTTTCCTCTAGGGCGCCTATTTGATTTAGGTTGTCTAGTATGGACGTGAGTATCTCGGATCCCCTTCTTTTTTTCTCTTGTAGTCTGCCGTGGAGTTTTTCCTTGTGTTCACTCATCTTGGTGGAGTTGGTTTAGCCGGTTAATCATTATATTTGTGATATATAATTCAGGAGCAGGAGACGTTAAAGTCGTCGATATAGAAGCCTGGGCGGGTTATGCTGGAGTCTGAGCTCATCCGGAACCGTATCCATGCGCTGCCTCCGACGTAGCTGTTTAGGCTGTAGCAGAGTTTGGTCCAAGTGTTTTGTTCGCCTGAGTCCTGCATTAGCTCATGCCAGGATAGGCCGTTTGATGATGCTTCGACGTAGACTAGGTCGTATGTGTCTTCAGTCTTGTGTTTTTCCCTGAAACATAGCATGGCAGATGATGCACCTGATAGGTCTATTGCTGAGTGTGTTAGTGTCTGGTTGGCGTCGTTTTCGTATTTGTTACTGAGGTCTGTGCCCCAGCATTTTGTACCGGAGTATGCGCTGCACCAGTATGTTGGTACGCCGTTCTCCCACTCGTCCTCGTCTCCTGTGTGGGTCCACCCGCTTTCTCCTGAGTCCATGCTGTCGAATACGTTGCATAGTGTGGTGGTTGTTGTGGTGGTTGTTGTGGTAGTGGTTGTGGTTGTTGTGGTGGTGGTTGTGGTCTCGCCCAGGATACATGAGGGATCGTCTGGTGTGAGGTATATGCCGAGTCTGTAACTTCCGTTGTACCCGTATGTTGGCGCGTCAACGTCGAGTCCTATGACGTAGGTCTGGCCGGACAGGACGCAGTATGTGTTTTGCGAGTTTGTCTCAATGTCGGGGCGGCGTTCAGCCTCTGATGTGCAGTCGCCTGATAGTGAGTAGTTGATTATCACGAGGTCTGTCTTTTGGGTGCCTGATGCGTTGCTTGTGCCGTTGAAGACTATCGTCAGTAGGCCGTCGTCTGCTGGTGATATGGTGTAGAAGTGCCATTCGCTTGTGTTGTATCCGTAGTTCGGGCACGTTAGTTGGGAGTCTGCTGTGAAGGTTGATGGTAGTGGGCTATAGCATGTTTCACACTCGCCTGTGTCGAGCGGGTCGCAGGCCTGTATTCTGCCGCAGTCTGTGAACTGGTCTATGCAGTCGTAGTCTAGCCAGTCAGGGTAGGTGTCGTTGTCGTCGTCAAGTGCGTTTATGCATACTTCCTCTGTGCCGGGGCATCCTGTGACTTCAGCGCATGTTGTGTCGATGCCGTATATTTCAGCGTGGGTGTCGTCGAGGCGGAAGATGTAGTTGCCGCTGACGCATGAGCCGAGTGCTTGGCATCCGTATGCCTGTGAGAAGTATAGGTAGTCGACCCAAGTGGCGTTTGAGATTACTGAGACGCCATGAAGGTCGAAGTAGTACGGGTTTACGAAGCTCACAAGCCCTATGAAGGATGTGTTGTAGTGTGTTAGGCTCTGGTTTGAGTATTTTTCGCTCAGATTCAGTCTTCCGTCGAGGCGGTCGAAAAATGACGGTCCGTCGTATAGTCCGTAGAGGCTTGCGTTGCTCACCTGGTAGCAGGTGGTGTTTATGCCGCTTGAGTCCAAGCCCAAAAGCACCTGGTGGGTTGTGCAGTCTTCGTTGTTTAGTATCTGTATGCATGCGCCCTCTGAGATGTCTGCGTCCGCGCATTCCGGAATTGATCGTGGGGGGCTGGGTGAGCCTTCGTCGTCTATGTCGCCGGTGTCTGTTATCCAGGGTATGGTTATGTTACATTTGTTTGCGAAGCTCTGGGGGGAGTTGGGTCCGTAGTTGACGACGCCTGCGAAGTGGTTGGGATGGCTTTCGTTGAA
>CAYXON010000153.1:0-3512 GCA_964467145.1 uncultured archaeon
ATAATTATCAAGTGCGCATAACCCGCTGAAGTAACCCTGCTCCCAGGTTATGTCCTTGACTCTCTCACCACACGCCCTCATTAGCGCAGCCACTTCTGTTGTGTCCCCTTTATCTCTTGCCGAATCTATGGCGTTCGCAAGGTGAACCCCTGTGTTATCCTCGGCTATGAACAACTGATCACCTGCTGAAAGAAGCCCGAACACATACGGTTTGTCACCCCTAATGAGCGGTCTGAAACTCTGTATCAGAAAAGTGGGAAGCTGATCCTTCATCACCTTCACAAGGACAGTATGCCCCTTCTTATCACCCTCATTGTGCAGATACACCTTCTCATCGCGCTTAAACCACCCCCCACTTAACTTATCCAATGAATTCACCTCGTAGAAAGGCGCCAGGACACGCACTTCGTCAACTTTGAACTCATAATACTTTGTAGGAGAACCCAAACCGCTCTTACCCTGGAATTCCCCCCTCAAATCAGCGAACTCCCTCAAAACCACGTCACTAAACGGGTTCGGAGTTAATATGCCCCTCTCAAACTCGGCAGAACCCCCTTCAGCATACCTGACGCCTGTCGGGAAATACTCCATAAGATGCGGCAAAATTCTAATCTTCGTCCCCTTAACCTGTCGGTTCATAAAAACTCCCCCAAACCATTTGGCGACGACAGAAGCGGATTATCTCTAAATTCACACATCTTGCGCATCATCATATCCTCTTAAGCGGGGGCAACTCACCCATTCCCTCATTTTCCGTTTCAGGCATTATCTCCCGAAGAAGATAACTCATCTCAGCGATACCCCATCCATTGCCAGACCCTCTAGCGTCTGCCAGATTATTTTTCATGGCATCCGCATCCTCCAAGGTTATGCCCTCCCCAATCCCCAGCTGTCTCATCCAGAAATGCATCTGGGCAGCCCTAAACCCGTTTAGTATTTTGTTGTTGCCTTCGTACTCTGACCTAATTTTTTTAAGGCCTTCACGGATGTTTTTCTCGTCCTCGTCAGTAAGTCTGGTGCCAATCCCAAGATTCCTCATAAAACAGTGCATTGCAGCCACACCCCACCCGCTTTTGTCTAATCTCTCCTTATCAAGCCTTTCCATGATATACTTTTTCTCGTCGTCAAGCAGATCATAACCTGGGATGCCAAGACCCCTTATCATCGAGAGCTTCCAACCTATGCTCCAACCATCATTACTGCTGCGTGATATAGTAACCCCCTCCGCCACAACAGGCATGTCCTTGTCCCTGACCCCGTCTATGACCCCTAGCTTAAATGCGAAAAAACACTGGCCTACCAGGTTTACGCGGTTAGGTGTGGAAGGCATCTCATCAAGTTCGCGAAGTATAGCCTCCCTATCACTTTGAGTGATCCTACCCTCCTCAGACGCTGGGGGCGGCATAAGCAGCGGCTTCTGCCTAAAACCCAAACTAGTCACCATACTGTTATTTTATTGGGATTCACATGAAGAAAAACCTTATTTATTTGCCGCCCCTCGTAAGTGGATAACGTGGTTAAGAAAAAGCGCTCCCAGAAACGTGGTCTGCCGCCCGGCACCCTCGTCCACATCGGCGAAACACCACCCGGAAAACCGAGAATAACCGTCATAGACTACACATCTGATAATGTAGAGACCAAACAGGTTCAAGAAGTATCTGAGCTCGCCAAATATACTGACAAAAACAGCGTCACCTGGGTTAACATAGATGGGATACACGACACCAAACTAATCCAGCAAATAGGTGACTTATTCAAGATACACCCACTAATCCTTGAGGACATAGTCAACACCGAGCAAAGACCCAAGATAGAGGACTTCCAAGATTACATATACATAGTCCTCAAAATGCTCTACCTAAACGAGAAAAACGAGATAATATACGAGCAAATCAGCCTCATACTCAGTAGCAAATTCGTCATCTCATTTCAGGAGCGGGAAGGCGACGTATTCGACCCAGTTCGCGAAAGAATCAAAAGTGGTCAAACATCCATCTGCAAAAAAGCCCCCGACTATCTAACATACCGGCTAATGGACGCCATAGTCGACAACTACTTCACAGTCCTCGAAGTATTCGGGGAAAAAATCGAATACCTCGAAAACAAAATAATCCAAAATCCAACAGCAGACACCATGAAACAGATATATCAGTTCAAACGCGACATGATACTTCTGAGAAAATCAATATGGCCCCTGCGCGACGTCATAAGCAAGCTCGAGCGCGGAGAATCACACCTCATACACAAGACCACCGCCATATACCTCAGAGACATATACGACCACACGATACAGGTAATCGACACAGTCGAAGCATATCGGGACATGATATCTGGCATCCTTGACATCTACCTGTCAAGCGTCTCAAACCGTATGAATGAAGTCATGAAAGTCCTGACAGTATTCGCAAGCATCTTCATACCACTAACATTCGTCACAGGCGTCTACGGCATGAACTTCCAATACATGCCCGAACTAACCTGGCGCTACGGCTACTACATCATCTGGGGCGTAATGCTCGCAGTCGCAGCAGTACTACTCGCATTCTTCAGAAAACTAAAATGGATCTAATCCAGCTAAAAACATCACCCACCCTTTGATTACCTGCCGGAAACCAGCCTATTTATGCGAATAATGCCCCAATCATTAACTCAATGGAGGTTATTCTAACTAAAGGCAGCGTATTTCCAGCTCCGATGCCTGCGCACACTGAAGGCGGTCGAGTGAAAATACTTTTGATAGACGACGACCCTGTTGAACTTAAAAAACTCCAGCAGGGAATTGCTGCACCACATCGCAGCCTAACACTCCTTCAGGCAAAAGACGTCGCAACCGCGGTAGCTGCGTTCAGAAACCATGACATCGTGGTCGTTGACAGGGACCTCACGGGGAAACCCGGATGGGAGGGACTTGAGATAACGGCTGAAATAAAACGGATGCATCCCCAGACCATCATAATAATCAACTCAGCTTTTCCGCCGAATTTACGCGGAAAATCAGAACTTGAGGCTGACTACGTCCACGTCAAAGGATTAGGAGCCACCTCCGGCCGCGGCAGCAAATCACTTACTGAAGTCAAAAAACCCTGCAAAGACTACACAAACCTAAACGAACTAATAACAAAAATCGAACAAGAAAAACTCAAACTAACACCATAAACGGGGGCTCGACCGAAGGGAGACCCCCAGCGCGTTAACTGAGCTACCAGTTAGCCCCAGGCGAAACCACCAACACACAACCAACAACAAGAGCCAAACACCTGTTAAAGCCACTATTTTCACTCAAAGACTAGTATCCTGGGAGGGATGTTCCAATCACACGCCTATGTTGCACCAGAACAAACAGACGATTGACAAGAACAAGAGGGACTTACTAATAGTTTAGTGTGTAGGTTCCCTGGTTAAGATAACGTCTATGAAATTGACCTATATTCCTTGGGGTTCCTTCATTTATACGTGGCTAAAATAACTTTTAAAAAGGCCTTGAAGTTGGGAGTAATTATACCTATTTGTAT
>CAYXON010000154.1:0-3510 GCA_964467145.1 uncultured archaeon
GAAGTATCTCTGGGCTCTCACCCTTTATTATCCTGTTGAGTGCGAGACCCAGTATTATGTACACTATCAAAAGTGTCGCGTATACTGTGGCGAGGTATTGTATCCCGTATGGCAGCAGCAGCCCGATGATGACTGCGTTCTGGGCCAGGCAAGGTATGCATATAGCCATGAGTGTCGCCGCGATGAACCTCTGTTTTTTAGTCTCAAGTATCCTTGTCGCAAGCATCCCAGGCACATTGCATCCAAGCCCCAATACAGCTGGCACTATTGCTGAGCCGTGCAGTCCAATCCTGTGCATGAGGTTGTCCATGAGGGTCGCAAGCCTCGGCAGGTATCCGACATCCTCAAGAAGGCTTAGCATGAAGTAGAAGAGCACAACAAACGGAAGCACCATGTCAAGTGGGACGTAGACCCCTGTTGTTAGCGCTCCGAGGCTTTCGACGAAGTCTTCACCAGACCCGAGTAATATGCTGCGGACTATCCCATCCGGCACTATTTTGCCAACGGTTGAGTGTATGAATGGCCCGTATATGTTGTAAAATAGGGGGTCCATCACGTTTTCTATGAACCAGTTGCCGACGCCTATTATGGCCGTGAATGTGATGTAAAGTACTATAACTGCAATAGGCAGGCCTGTGGCTGGTTTTATTGTGGCATCCTCAATCCTATCCCATAATGTGTGTTTTCTCTCAGTTAGTGTCTGGGCTTTGCCTATGAGCTCGCCTATCTCATCCCACCTTTTCTGGTCGTCTCGTCTTTTCGGGTTTGCTTTTGATTTTGGTATTTCTTCGACGAGTTCTTTCACGCCCTCGCCAGTCACGGCAACTGTCCTGACGACTGGCACCCCAAGTATCTCTGATAGTTTTTTGTCGTCTACTGTGACGCCGAGGTGTCGTGCCTCATCAACCATGTTGAGCGCGACTATCACTGGCTTTCCAGCATCGATTACCTGAAGCGTTAAGAAAAGATTGCGTTCTAAGTTTGTTGAGTCAATAACGTTTATTATTGTGTCTGCTGCATCCATCATTTTTGTCGCTACTTCTTCTGCGGGGTTTTGGTGCGTTAGCGAGTATGTTCCAGGCACGTCTATGAGTTCAGCGTCATTTCCCCCAATCAACAGTTTGCCGCTGCAGTATGCGACTGTTGTGCCTGGGTAGTTTGAGCAGGCTACCTCAACTCCAGTTATCCTTGAGAATAGGGCGCTTTTTCCGACGTTGGGGTTGCCCATCATCAGTATCTTCATACATTCACCATTATCTTCGATGCCATGCCGCGTCCGAGTGTTATTTGTGTGTTGCCTGCTTTCACGACTACTGGACCTCCAAGCGGCTGTTTGGCTATCATCCTTACCCTTGTCTTTTCCCTTATACCCAAAGTGCTCATTCTATCTTTGAACTCTCTCCCTCCTGTGAGCTCGGTCACTTCTCCGTTTTGCCCGTCTTTCAGGGTCAACAATTGCATAATGCTCATCTTTAGGGTTGCCTAACTTTTATGTGTTAGGTTATTGAAATATTCTCTCCGATAAAACTTAGGAAAAATAAATTTATCCTAATACCTTGGCTTTTTTGGAGTATTTTTTGTAGTCTATGAGCCATTTCGGCTTTATTGGTGTGTCCTCAACGTACTCGACGAAGTTCGTCAGCTTCTCTAGGGTTTCTGGGCTTAGCTCGTGCTCGACTGCGCACGCGTCCTTTTCGGCTGTGGCGTCTTCGACGTTTATTATCTTGAAGAATTTCGTCAGAGTATCGTGTCTTGTTTTTACTGTCTTTGCGATTTTTTCACCTTTTTTTGTTAGTCTGACTGGCGCGTATCTTTCATACTCGACAAGCCCGTCTTTTTCGAGCCTGTGGAGCATCTCAGTCACGGACGGGGAGCTTACTCTGAGCTGGTATGCAATATCTTTAGTCCTAGCGTACCCTTTTGCCTCTATTAGCACGTATATGGCTTCAAGGTAGTCCTCAAAGCCTTTCGTCAACTTATTAGCCACTCCAACAAATAATAGGTTAACCTAATATTTATGTTTGTTGATTTAACGCTATTATACTTGTTATACTAATTGTTTTACGGTGTTTTGAGATGGATGAACAGAAGTATTTTAGTATAAGGCTTGATGTCATGAACGATTTGATTAAGGAGCTTTCATCAAACAAGGAGCTTCGCGAAGCATTGGGTGAGCCATTAGGTGAGAAGATATTCTTTGTGGCTGTCGAAAATGACATACTGCTTCTGCCATCACCAGAATCTGACATGTCTGATGATGAGCGCAAAAACCTTGAGGGGCTTTTTGGCAAAGCATTCCAGAAGGTGCTTGCATCAAGGTTGTAGAACCTTAAAATGGGAGACTTTGACGGTGAAATATTCAGAAGCGTCAGCGACATCTACGCTGAAATCAACACATTAAGGGGTAGTGTTGAGGAGCTTAACAATACAATGCGGCAGATGCTTGAGGAGATGCGCGGACTAAGGCAAGATATGATGGTTGACAGAAACCGGCCCTGAATTATCTGTTCAGTATTGTATTGACTATTTCAGGTCTTTGTTTTGCTATTCCCCTAAGCACCTGAAGTGAAGCCTTCTGTTCGGGTAGATTTCCTGCGCTCATAATGGTGTAGACATCTTCTGCTAGTTTTTGTGCCCTCTCAAGCGGTGCGTTTGCGCCGACTGTTATTAGTCCTATTATGGCGTTTCTTTGAGTGTGTTCTCCCTGCTGTTCATGGAGTCCTGTTTCTTTGAGTATGCTAACAGCCTGTTCTGCCCTATCCTCTCCAGCGTATACTCCTATTGTCGCAAGTGATACTGATGCGTGCATTCTTGTGAATCTGACTGTCGTCTCCCCCTCTGTGGCTGGCATAGGTTTTGTGAGGGCATCTTTTAGTATCCTTATTGCCTCCTGTGCTTTCTGCTCGTCTTGGCCGACACCCAGCCTTGCTAGTGCTAAACCTGCTTTTTCTTTGTCGTCGTAGCTTCCAGTTGGCGCAGTCAACGTTCTTTCAAGTTTATCCAACCCCCAAGACATAACTTCTGGTAGCCCTTCAATCTGGTATCTTGTCCCTACGTCGTCGGCTACTTTTGTCTTCGGGGTTGTTGCCATATGTAAAATCAGGAATTACTTGGATATATATACTTTGTTTAACGGTGTTTACTCTCTAGTTCTTTTATTCTTTTTTTTGTGGGCATTTGTGTGCCGAGGTATTCGATTATTTCTTGTCTTACCCTGTCTTCTTGTCGGACTGACTTGACGAGGTAGTAGTATTGCCTTCCTTTAATCGTTTTTTTTCTCACAAACATTGGCTAATCTCCTCGATTTTTCAGTTGCGGCTGCGACGGCTTTTTTTATGGCGTCGCCGACTTTCAGTCTTTCCAGCACCTTTAGGCCTTCTATTGTGGTTCCGCCGGGGCTTTTTACCTCTTCGATGAGTTCTTCGGGGGTTTTTCTGGTTTTTTTGACCATTACTGCTGCGCCTTTTACTGTCTGTACTGCGAGCTCATGCGCTACGTCCTCTTCAAGCC
>CAYXON010000155.1:0-3496 GCA_964467145.1 uncultured archaeon
GATCATGCCTGCAACGTTTGAGAAGTTTATTGCGACGTCCTCAAAGGGTATGGCATCCAGTCCATGGCCTTTTGTGCCGATGGTTATGGTCTTGAGCCTTGTTGGATTAAGGTATTTTTTGGGTGTCGCGTTTTTTGTGCATACTACATAGTTTCTCTCAGTTGTTTGTTTGTCTGCCCACTGGAACGTACACTCTATGTATGGGATGTATATTATCCTTTTGACTGTGAGCGCGCAATTGAAGAGTGTCCCAAGTAGGTAGATTATTTTTTCCGGAGCGTGTACTATCTTCTCAAGTTCCACTCCTTCTTCGACGTAGTCTCCTACCCTAAGGCCTGCTGAGATGTTATATTCTGGTTTTGTGAATCTTGGTGCTGGAAGTATCGGCGAGACCTTGTATATCGGCGACACGGACTTCTGCTCGAATATTTCCTTGAATGCTGCTGTTAGGTCGCCTTCCCTGTCGATTGAGCGGTATATTTGGGCGTAGCGTCTTCCTGTTAGTTCTTTGGCTGCTGCTTGTGTTGGTACGTCAAGGCTTTCAAAGGGTATTGTTCCCTGGTCTAGGAGGTATCCGAGGGTGCTGAGGCATTTGGGTGATAGATTCGCAAGGCTTAGGAGCAAGTCTATTGTCTCTATCTCAACTGCTTTTGGCTTTATTATGGTTTGTTTTGCAGTCTGTGTCAGGCCTTTAGCCTTTTTTACATAGAATTGGGCGTCTTTGAGGCTGATGTGGAATGTGTTCTCAAGGCCTTCTATGAGTATGCCTCTGCCTTCTTTGTCGTATTTTATTGCTGAAAGTATGAGAAGCGGGCTGTACTTGTATTTTATTTGTGTTGATACCTTATTTTTGGAGTTTCCACCCAGTTTCCTGGCGTTGTCTTCAAAGTTTTTGAGTGCTTTTTTCTCTGCGTCCTCTGATATCAGATACGCTTTTGTGTCTATCCGGTTTATCCTCATTTGCGCTCAAAACTATTTGTTTGCCTTGGCTTAAATGCGTTTTTTATTGGATTATCTCTATATTCGATACTATGAGGGGCGAGTTGGAGTTCAGAAGCGTCATAGTATCGTCTCTTTTTTTCGCCTTTTTCATAGGTTTCATCAGCGCGATACCCTATGTCAGCATCCCGAACGTATGCTGTCTTTGGATTATCGCCGGCGGTTTTGTCAGCGCCTTCTTCGCGGGAAGGGGTAAAAAGACGTTGGAGACTGCTGACGGCGCAATAATCGGGGCAATATTCGGTCTTGCTTACGCGTTCTTCAACGAGCCAGCCCACTACATAATCATTGCATTCCTGAAGGTTTTTGGGTTTTCTTCGGAGAGTGTTGGTCGGGGCGTGTTTTCTGACATATTTTGGGCGGTAGTTTTCTTCGCAGTTAATGTAGCTCGTTCTGTGGTATTCGGGGCACTGGGCGGCCTATTATATCCTTTATTTTTCTCCCCAGGTGGTTCATCGCGTGTGAGGGATCGCTCAAAACTAGGGAAAAGATGAAACCCCCATTTTTCGCATTCCTGGGATTGTCTGCACTTCTTGTCTTTCTGGTGATATCCGCTCCTGTATTGAAGGATGCCGGGTATGTGAATGCGTCAAATCTTAATTATCTCATGTTCTCAAGTGCGTGCCACCAGATTAGTGAGCGTAGCCTCCATGTGTTCGGTGCTAAGATGGCTGTTTGTGCCAGGTGTTTTGGGATATATGCTGGCATGTTAATTGGCTGCCTATTGTATCCTTTCTTGAACAGGTTTGAACGGATGCCTCCTGGATGGGTTATGCTGGCTGCCATCGCATCCCTTGCATTAGATGGTGTGAGCCAGCTTTTTGGATTGCGTGAGAGTAGCAACATACTGCGGGTTTTGACTGGACTGCTTTTTGGCGGGGTTATCCCATACTACCTCATCCCCGGCTTTAACCTCATATACGAGGATATCAAGCGCCTTTTTATTTCGGGGTGCAGATAATCATAATCGGTGATTTAACCATGGTTGATAAGTCTACTGGTGTTGTTGAACCAAAAAAGCAGGATGTTGTTGTTGACAGGAAAGTTGTTTCACCAAAGACCAGCGGCGACGACAATGTTTTAGCTGCATTGTCTCATGCTTTGATACTTGTTTTCCCGATTATTGCACCGCTTTTAATCTGGATTTTGTACAAGGACAAGAGCCCTTATGTGAAGGATCAGTCGATGCAGGCTCTCGCGTATCAGCTTGTTGCGACTGCACTTTCGTTTTTAGGGGTAATAATGATGACAGTACTCTCAGTCGTATCATTTGGCATACTGGGTATACTGTTTTTTCCGATATTTTTCATTTTTGCACTTGCTATTTTGGCGTACGGTCTTTTCGGAGCATACAAAGCATATAATGGCGAGCAGTTCAAGTATGTGCTGATTGGAGATCTTGTGCCAAAGAACTAGGGGGCGTCTTTGTTGGGGGTGGGTTTGTTGCCTGCCCCTTATTCACTTCTTTTTTCTTTTGACTTCGACGGATTTTATTTTTCCGCCGCGGTCTGCGAGTGCCGTGGATATTATGTTTAGTGCGACGTCCACAGCTTTCTGGTCTGTACCAGTGAGGTCTAGGAAAAGATTTCTTGTGTTTTCTGTTATTTTCGTGAGCTCACCGTTTATGATTGGTGGAAACGACAGAACCTGATCGTTTCTGTCAACGAACACAGGGTACTTACTTTTCCCCTCAAGGCACCATGCGTAGTCTCTGCCTTTGGGGTGTTTTCTCAGAATTTGCGCGAGCGTTAATTCACGGTCCATCTCAAGTGGCACAAAAGATATCTCATCCGGTGCGACTGCCTTGTATGTGAACGGCGGCTCCACCTTGTCGAGGTCGTGAACTCCTATTGCGACTTTGGCCCTGTTTCTGCCGTGTGTTAGGTGTAGTTTCTCTTGCATGTCCATTATTGACTTTACCGTGTAATCATCAAGGTCTATGCCCAGGATTAGTCCAGCCCCCACAGCCGGTCTTACTCCGTCAACTGAGGGGTCGACGTTTAGGACAACATCCGATTCCCCTACATTGTATCCTACATGACCTGTCTTATCCCCTAAGAAGCCCTTGAGCGCTCTTGCGAAACCCTCAACAGATAGCATGTCCGGCCTGTTTGGAAACACCTCAAGGACTATCTTCTCCTCATTGATGCATTCCATGTCCACACCCATCATGGGTATTGCCTGCTTCAGGCTCTCAAGATTGTGCGCTTTTCCGAGAAGGTGGGTTAGGTCACCCATGTCATATTCAACAGACGGCATCTTTTATACTTTGGGGGATAATTCATATTAAATCGTGGTTTAAATGTATGTGCTGGTTGTTGGAGGGGGGACGATGGGTCGCTATATAGCTGCTTCTTTGCCTGAGCATGAGGTGGCGATTATCGAGACGAACCCCGACAAATGCGCAAGGATAGCTGATGAGCTGAAGGCCAAGGTTATAGTTGGCAACGCGAGCAAACTTTATGTTCTCAAGAAGGCGGAATTCGACCGCGCGGAC
>CAYXON010000156.1:0-3452 GCA_964467145.1 uncultured archaeon
CAAGACTGACAACTAAGATAGTCAGATACTCGGGAGTCTTGGTCCTGCTTCTGGGGCTAATCATGGTCAACCGCGGCATAGCATTGACTGGCACAGGATATGACATAAACACAATCGTCGAATCAGCAACGCCCCTTGAGGTCTCAGCCCAGACAACAACCAGAATCTCAGGGGGTTCTGGGATAACACTTGATGCGGACGGCGCGCAAGTAATCAACATGGATGTCACCAGATACGGGTGGGAGCCGGACAGGTTCATACTCCAAAAAGGTGTCCCCGTAAAATGGGTCATAAACGGCAAGGAAATAACAAGCTGCAACAACGCCATACAAGTGCCAAAATTCGGCCTGAAATTCGACATCAAAAAGGGAATACAGACTATAGAGTTCACGCCAACCGAAGCAGGCACCATACCCTGGAGCTGCTGGATGGGGATGATACCCGGCGTATTCATAGTAAAAGACGACACGTCAGCAGTCAACCCAGTTGAAGCTGCCAAAGAGCTTGCGCAAGCCCCGGTTGCGGCGGCAGGCTCATGCGGCGGTTCAGGCGGCGGATGCGGTTGTGGGTGCGGAGGATAAAAAAATGGAAGACAAGAGAGGATCAGACGGGTTTTGCTGCTCAAAAGACAACGGAAAGCTACTGATACTTTTCGCTGTATTTGCGATGTTCGCGATAGCTGCGTTCCAGCTTTTCGCAACACCCAAAGTGCAGGATACGACGATTACGCCAACAACAATTTACCCTGGTGATGCAATACAGATACTCGAATACAGCGACTTCAAATGCCCGTACTGCTCAAGGGCTGCGGCAACAGTCGAACAACTCAGGGCAGAATACGGCGAAAAAATTAATGTTGAATTCAAACACTTTCCGCTAGCATTTCATGCGGGCTCGGATATTGCGGCACAAGCTGCAGAGTGCGCAAGGGATCAGGGACAATTCTGGACATACCACGACCTACTATTTAATAACTCAGCAGCAGGCGTTGACGTCGGAAAACCAGACACCCTAAAGAAACTAGCCTCACAAATAGGCCTTGACAGTGGAGCATTCAACCAGTGCCTCGACACACAGTCAAAGAAGGAGGTTGTCGAATCACAGATAGAGGAAGGCAAAAGCTTAGGAGTCACAGGAACCCCAACGTTTTTCATAGCAGGCCAGAAACTCGTCGGAGCACAACCACTTGACGTGTTCAAGAACGTCATAAAATCGAAGATGGAGGCAGCGATTTGAAGCTTGCGAAATTCCTGCCAGCCTTGCTGTTTTCAGCCCTATTATTTGCGGGCTCATACTCCATCGGACAAGGGGAAATGGATTTCCAATCAAGAAGGCAGAAAGTAATAAACGAGATGAACTCACTCATAGAGGAGAAAGTACAGTCCGGAGAATACGACTGCTGCATAAAGCCAGCATGCGACATGTGCTTTCTAGGCCACTGGATATTTGAGGATGGAATATGCCACTGCGACGAATACATAGCAAAGGGAGAATACGACAAAGTATGCCCCCAATGCAAAAACAAGATAAGTGACTTAGGAGCATGCGAGTCAGCACAACACTAAACGAGGTAAAAACAAGATGAAACAGAAAAAAGACGGTGAAACCCCGAAGATGAAGACGACACACATACTGGCGTTCATAATACTTGCCGCGGCAATAGCTTACTACGGATTCGGAGCACAGGCTGAAACACCAAACACCACAGGATACACCAACACACCCAACACAGAAACACCAACCACAGTAAAACCTAACACGGATTCGGCTACAGCTGACACAGTCAAGATACCAGTTTCAGAAATCACAACACAACTCACAAAACAAACACTGCAGTACGGCGGCAAAACAATAAAATACCTGACTGTCATGGGAATCGACGGAGTTCCAAGGGTCGCATTCGACGCATGTGAAGTATGTGGAGGAGCCAAAGGATACAGGCAATCAGGCACAGACGTAATATGCAACAACTGCGGAAGACACTTCCAAATAGACGACTTAGGCGCTAAAAACACCGGTGGCGGATGCTGGCCAGCCTACCTGCCCTACACGATAGAAGACGGGCAAGTAATAATAAAGAAAACAGATATACAGAAAGGGGGTAGATTCTTCTAAAAGATGAAAAAAGTAAACCTCACAATATCTGGGATGCACTGCGCAAGCTGCTCAGCCTTAATAACAAAGGGCCTCAAAAAGACGGATGGAGTAGTTGAGGCGAACGTGAACCTCTCATCTGAGAAAGCCCACATAGAATACGACGAGAACAAAGTAGACGTGTCAAAGCTCATACAGGCCGTCAAAGACAGGGGATACGGCGCACGGGTCTCAACAGATGCTGACAAAACAGTCGACGAGCTCGAGAAAAAGAAGGAGATACAACACTCCACAAAAATGCTACTGTTCAGCATAACACTCGCAATACCAGCGTTCATACTAGGGATGTTTCTGATGGACTTCCCATACAGGATATACCTACTGTTCCTACTTGCAACACCCATCCAGTTCATAGCAGGCGCCAGATTTTACAAAGGAGCCTGGGCGGCACTCAAAAACCGCACAAGCAACATGGACACACTCATCTCCGTCGGCACAACCACAGCCTACCTATACAGCCTGGCAATAATGCTAACAGACCCCCTGATGGGAGAGCAATACTTCGAAACCTCAGCAGTCCTCATAACCCTCGTACTCGTTGGTAAATACCTGGAAGAAAGGGCTAAAGGACGGACCGGCGAGGCGATACGGAAACTCATGGACCTCAGCTCAAAAACCGCAACAGTAATAAGAGATGGCATCGAGCAGGTCATACCCGCTGAGGAAGTCGTAGTAGGCGACACAATAGTCGTCAAACCAGGCGAGAAAATCCCAGTCGACGGAGTCATAACATTCGGCCGCTCAAGCGTTGACGAATCAATGATAACGGGCGAGAGCGTACCCTCCGATAAATCAGTCGGCGACACAGTGATTGGCGCCACAATAAACAAAAGCGGCAGCTTTAGGTTCCAGGCCACCAAAGTCGGCCAAGACACCACACTCGCACACATAATAAAGCTCGTCGAAGACGCCCAAGGATCTCGCGCCCCGATACAAAGATTCGCAGACATAATCTCAAGCTACTTCGTACCCACAATAATATTCATAGCAATAGCAACGTTCCTGAGCTGGCACTTCCTACTCGGGCAAACCTTCACGTTCGCACTCGTCGCAGCAGTATCAGTCCTTGTGATAGCGTGCCCATGCGCGCTCGGCCTTGCAACACCAACCGCCATAATGGTCGGCATAGGAAAAGGAGCAACAGAGGGCATACTCATAAAAGGCGGGGAAGCACTAGAGACCGCGCACAAAATAGACGCGGTAATATTTGACAAAACAGGAACACTCACAAAAGGCCAGCTGCAGACAACAAACGTTGTCGCATTCAAAGGCTTCACGCAAGACGACGTACTCCGCTA
>CAYXON010000157.1:0-3385 GCA_964467145.1 uncultured archaeon
CCTTTCCAACAGTATTTGGTCATGCACTTGCCGAAAGGCGAGTCCACATCCACGGCGTAGGCGCCAGCTAAAGAAGACAACAAAAACAAAACCAAAAACACCCGCAATAAACCCGACATTAACCCATATTAAGACGCCTAAAATAATAAACCCCAGAAAAGATAGTTCAAATCCCAGCAAGACACGTCGCCTCAGACGGGCAATTCGGCGTGCAGGGTTTAGTACACGGACAATTCGTGCACGGAAGCTCATTAGTCTTTGCACAGCAACAGTTAGCTGTATGACCTGCATAGAAAGCATATTTAACACACTTTGATTTACAATCTTCTTTAGGTATTAAACTGTTTGCTTCAGCACTACATTCTTCTAATGAATCAGTTCCACCATAGTTTGAGTAACCATTTCCTTGAGCTGCACATAATGCTGAACAATCTGTAATACACTGACAGTTGACGCATCTTTCTTGATTTCCACACTCATAGACGCCGCTCTCGCATTGTTCTCCGGTGGTGATTCTGCGGTCGCCGCATACTGAGGGTATGTCGACGCAGTGGTAGCATCCTGTGCAGGTTCCGTGCTGGACACAGTCCTGGTGTGAGTAGTCGCATGTTGAGCATTTAGTGGATGTGCCCCAGCCTGTGCCGAGCATTGTGCAGTCTTTTTGGCAGTAGTAGCATGGGCTGTCGCCGTATATGTTGCATCGCTCGCATGCGCTGTTGCATCTTCCATCGCAGTCGCCGCCGTCATAAAGTCCGCTGCCACACTCAACAATCACTATCGTTGTGGTCGTTGTCCGGACAGTTGAGGTAGTCGTAATTCTGGCCGTTGAGGTAGTAGTTATTGTTCCATCCTGCACAGTCGTTGTCGTAG
This sequence comes from uncultured archaeon, assembly GCA_964467145.1. Taxonomy (GTDB): domain Archaea; phylum Altiarchaeota; class Altiarchaeia; order IMC4; family SCGC-AAA252-I15; genus JAHIYG01. The sequence goes on from CAYXON010000157.1 coordinate 871, forward strand.
CTGGCACGCAGTTTCCTGTTGTTAGTGAGCATATTGCGTTGGCTACGAATGTTCCTTCGTAGGGGTAGCATGCGTCAGGGCAGCTGCCCGCAGTTATTATCAGACCGCTCGCGCAACCGAAAGGGAGCTGGCAGTCGCAGCATCCGCCAGCAGATGGTATTGTAGTCGTTGTCTCCTTGCCCTCGCAGACGCCGGCTACGCATCTTCCTGGCTCGCAGTCCATGTATTTGCGGTCCGTGAGCTTCCACACGCAAGCAGATGATGGCGTGCCAGGGCTCTTGCAGCTGGGTGTCGCAGTTTGCTCGTAGACGTCGTTCTCCTTGCAGATGTATTTCTTCGTCTGCTCCCCGCAGTCCGCGCTAGTGGTGCAGCCGCCAAAGGTGGTGGTTGTCGGGGTTAGGGTATCCTCAGTTATTGTGACTGACGTCGTCGTCTGACCCTCGACTGTTGAGGATGTTGGCTGATCTGTGAGTGTTGTTGTGGTTGTTGTGCCCTCGCACTTGCACTGGCTATTACAGACCGGCTTCGGCTCCGCGCATCCGGCGGGTGTCATGTTTTTGTCGCATTCCTCGCCTTTGCCGGCATCGAGTACGCCGTTTCCGCAGCAGTACCTGTCTTCGCAGACGAGCCGCCTGTTAGTTGATATCTGGCCTATGTGCTCAGGCAACGCCACCCACGGGAACCCTGGTTCCTGACCCATTATGCTCGTGTTTTTAGCGCCAGGCTGCAATGAGTAGTACCGCCTAACATACGTTCTGCCGCGGACTATCTCCCCTGCCTCAAGCTTTCTCTTCAGCTCCTCAGCGACCTTCTGCCTGTGCGCGTCTGTCGTCGCCATCCCTGGCGGATATGTGATAGTGAGCTTATTTATGGTGATTGTGCCATCAGTGCCGACTGTGAAGTTAGAGGTGTAGCTCATGTACTCGTCATCCAAGCCGATGAGGTGGCCTATTTCGTGGGCGACTGTCGTGCCTCTGTCGCTTTCGACGAATTTGCCCGTGGACTGGCTCGTGTAAGGTCCGTTGTCGAATCCTGTGCCTGGGGCGTTGCCGGTACTCACGGACGTTGTGTGTCCCGCCGGCGGGACTCTATATACTTCCACGCAGTGTGAGTCATTAGGGCATGCTGCGGCATTAGCAACCCGCTGGAAGATGAAGTTAAAGTTCAGTCTGCATTTACAGTCGCCGTAGGGCTGATAACCAAACGGACCCTTCCAAAGGGCTTCGGCCTCACGCTCCCAAGTATCCAATACTGTCTGGTTGACTCCTGTGCCATAGAATGCTATCTTGACTACAACTTCAGCGCCGCAGTCAAGCGGGTTTATTGTGGTCCTCACAAGGACGGTGTAGGAGAGGATTGCGACAAGTGCTATTACGATTAGTGAGTGGAGTATCCGCCTATGCGACATCGTATCCACCGTACTCCCCCTTGTCCGGGTTCCATACCAGCTGGTCCTGGTTAGCAGCCCACCAGCTCTCCCACTTTTTTACCGACGTCTCACGCTCGGAAAGGGGGGTCTGGGTGTCGTAGCCGAAGTCCTGGCCAGCGTAATATGATAAGACTTCGAATGCGTAGGCGCTGACAGATTTTCTGGGCTCTATGAACTCGAGGCTGTTGTCGTTTCTCAAAGCCTTAATCAGTATTGGGAACCCTGTTTTTTCGCCGACGCTAACTGCGGTCGCGGCTGCTGTGACGCTCACGAACTCGTCCTCGTCCGCGAACGCTGCCTTAAGGGCTGGGGTAATTTCGACCTGAGTTGACTGGCTGGAGACGGGTGCGATGTTGCTTAGGGCGTATGCGGCAGCCCATCGAGAATATGCGTCTTCATCGTCGAGGCGCTCGGCCAGTGCAGGGGCAGCCTGCTCACCCATTGTCACGAGCTCGTCGGCTGAGGCGAAAGATGATAGGTCTGATTCATCGAGGTTGGATACGACATCGATAATTTTCGCGTCAATCTGCTCGGCAGTCAGAGTCGGCTTAGGGGTGTCGTCTGATATGCAGCCGGAAAGGATGATGCATGAGATTAGGATTAAAGCTGCTGTACACTTAATGCCTGAGCTGACCATTAACCAACCACCAGTTAGGTATGGATTTACCCTTTAAAAAAATAGCGCAAAATCAGCCTTGATAAGTTGGGTGTTTTTTTAATCAGGTTTTTTTGACCTGCACACATCTGCATTTGCCGTATCCTTGGGCGAAGCTGCCGGGGAAATATCGGCAGACTCCAGTCCCACAATCCCCTTTTGAGCAGTCAACCTGCCCCAGGGGAGTGTTTATTTCAGAACAGGGAATGCCAGACAATGTCGTGGTTGTCGTGGTCTTCACGGTGGAGGAGGTGGTTGAGGTAGTGGTGGAAGATGATGAGGTTGTGGTTGCCCTGACTGTTGAGGTCGTCTCCACAGCCGCGGTGTCTTTGATTATCACAGTGGTTGTGGTGGTTGACTCCGTCGCTTTTTCAGGTACTGTGGCGACGCAACCGCATATCAAAATCAAAAATGCAAGGAGGAACAACTTC
>CAYXON010000158.1:0-3346 GCA_964467145.1 uncultured archaeon
CGCTGGCGTTTTCGACATAGCACCACACCTGGACTTTTTTGCCTGTCGCCTCCTTGAAGTAGACTGCTAAGTCAGCATAACGTTCCGAGTATTCCCCCCATATCTCATCAGCCTGCTTAAGCGACAGTGGGTGGGGGTCAACGTACTCAACGCCGTGGATTAGCACCACATCATTGATGGATGTGGCGCGTTCGTACCAGTGTTCCATGCTATTCATCCTCACATAAGATGGGTACTGCAGCGAGGATTGAGTGCCCTCATCCCATATTACTCTGTCGACACCTTCCGCACCAGTCGAGTAATAGTTTATGTCATCAAGTAGCCTAACCAGACTCCCGTGATTTCCTCTAGCAGACCAAAAGCCCATGTGAACTTGCGTACCGGACTGATTGAGGAGAGGCTCAAGTGCTGTAGCCTCCCTGTAAAGCTGCAGGGTGAAGTTCGGGTTAGAAAGTTCAGCCAGCTTCTCAGAGGGGTCTGTGAAGATTTGATCTGGAACATCACTGCAGGAAAACCCACGTGTAGATGGGTAAATGTAAAATGCGGCGAACAATACCCCGACCAGAACCAACAGTGCTAGAAAAGGTAGTGTACACTTGCATTTTGATTTAGGCAGTTGGTCCATGCTGAAAATAAAAGGGTTATCTAATGACTATTTCTTCTTTTTCTGTTTTTTCAAAGTCTCTATCAGCTCAGGTATTATGCTGTACAGGTCTCCGACTATGCCGAGGTCTGATATCTTAAATATCGGGGCTTCGGGGTCTTTGTTGATTGCGATTATGTAATCTGAGGTCTCCATACCAGCCATGTGTTGGACGCTGCCGGACACACCGCATGCGATGTAGAGTTTCGGGCGAACTGTCTTGCCGGACAGCCCTATCTGGTGGGCGTAGCTTATCCAGCCCTCATCCACAGGCGGCCTGGTTGAGCCGACCATGCCCCCAAGCAGGTTTGCAAGCTCGGAAAGCATAGCGAACCCCTCTTTGCGCTCGACGCCCCTGCCGCCAACCACGATTATATCAGCTTCGCTGATGTCAACGTCACATCCTTCGCAGACGCGGCCCAGAAGCTTCACACGGTCTAAAAGGACTTCGGGTACGTCCATCTGTATTATTTCCCCGTTTCTTTTGTCGTCGCGTGAGGGCATCTCTATGACCTTCGGCCTGACCGTTGACATCTGCGGGCGCCTTGTCTCGCATTTTATGGTTGCCATGATGTTTCCGCCGAATGCGGGCCTGGTCTGGAGAAGCAGCTTAGTTTTTGGGTCAACCTCAAGGTAGGTGCAGTCAGCTGTTAGCCCAGTCCGCATCCTGGTTGTTATCCTTGGTGCGAGAATCCTTCCAACAGATGTTGCGCCAACCAAAAATATTGAAGGCCTTACCTCGTTAACAAGCTCTGTTATCACGTGGGTGTAGGGGTCGCCGCGGTAAACAGCCAAACGCTCATCATCAAACACGTATACTTTGTCAGCGCCGTACGCCACCAATTCCTTGGCAGCATCCTGCATGTTGTGGCCGCAAAGTACCGCGAACACTTCCTCGCCAAGTGCTGTTGCTAGCTCCCTTGCTTTGCCAAGAAGCTCGAATGCGACATCCAGTATTTTGCCGTCTCTTTGTTCTGCGAACACCATAACGCCTGAGAAGACGTCAAGGCCGACGTCGCATAATTTTCCACCTGATAGTGACAGCGCATTGAATGCGCATGCTTTGATGCACTGCTGACAGAGTCTACAGTCTTCTGCTATTACTGGGTAGTCGTTGAAGAATGTGATGCAACCGAACGGGCATACGCCAGCGCATTTTTTGCACCCCACGCATTTGGTCTTGTCAACCAGTATCTCAGCCATCATCCACCACCTTCAACTCCTGTATCCTGTCAAATAGGGCCTTAGCAGCCTCCTTCGGAGACGCTCTCACAAGCTCGCCTGCGACCCGTTTATCTGGCGTGAACACCTTAAGGACATTTGTTGGGGAACCTGACAATCCTATCATGCAGGGATCAGCGCCTATGTCGGCGCTTGAAAATACCTTGACCTCTGCTTTTTTGGATGATAACTTTGACTCAAGGTCTGGGAGCCGCGGGGTATTAATCTCTTTGACGACAGTCAGCACCACCGGCGTCTTTGAAGACAATGTCACGAATCCATCGTCTGTTACAGACTCCATAACCGCGGACTTGCCCTTTAGCGTGAGTTTTCTGACATTGCCTATGAAGGGGACTTCTAATTCCTCAGATATCATCGGACCCACTTGGGCGGTGTCTCCGTCGACTGTTTTGACCCCACATATTACTAGGTCAGCGCCCCCTACGTGGTTTATTCCTTTTGCGAGCGTGTATGCTGTTGCTAGCGTGTCAGCGCCCGCGAAGGCCCGATCAGACAAGAGTACTGCCCTGTCGCACCCGAGCGCTATCGCATCCTTCAACGCGTGCGCGGACTGCGGGGGCCCCATAGAAAGCGCCGTCACCTCAGCCCCTGTTTTCTCCTTTATCCTGACTGCCTCCTCGATGGCGTATAGGTCGAATGGGTTTATGATTGATGCGAGTCCCTGCCTTTTGAGTGTGCCTGTTTCCGGGTCGGTCTCGACCTCGGTTGTCGCTGGAACCTGTTTCACACAAACTATTATTTTCATTGTTCTTCCGCCACCTCATGTATTGTGCCTGCGACCTCGACTTTGATGTAGACTTCACGCGGGTCTTTGCGGACTCCGTTAACCTTCAGAAGCTCGTCAACGGATATCCCAAAGAGCCGCTCATTTTCCATTAGGTAGTGGTGGATGAGCTCCCAGTCACGTTCTGTCAGCTGCACGAACACTCCACCGTTGAGTTGCCCTGCGTCAAGGCGCCTGTGCGGGTCGCGGATGTATATCGCACCCCCTGAGGCGAGCGAGAACAGGTTGCTGCCAGGATATGGTGTCGGGTGCTCACGCATTAGCCCGTGCTCGTCAAAGTATACGCCGTTTAATATGACGAATCCACCGCCTTTGTGTGGGTCGCCAGCCATGAAGGATTCTGCCAGGTAATCAAGGCATGTGCCGTTTATCACAAGCTTGGGGGAGCCGACCGCATTTATGAGGGGTCTTCCCGCCGCGTTTCCGAGAACATATACTTCACCGCCTTTGGCGCCGTACATGAAGGTCTGGCCCACATCCCCGTGTACTATGAGGCGGCCGCCTTTCATTATCTGACATAGCTGGTCTTGTGCGCTGCCGTGGACTATGATCTCGACATTGTATATCCCAGACGCCAGGTAGTCGCCTGAGCTGCCGAATACGTCGATTGTTACCTTGTCTTTTGTGAACCCGAACCCGCATCCTATGAACCTTTGGCCGCGCATGTTATAGATGAT
>CAYXON010000159.1:0-3327 GCA_964467145.1 uncultured archaeon
CCAAACAATCAATAGAGGCTAAGAAATCCTCCAAAATAGCGACCTTATCCATCATAACAGTCAAAACCATTGGGAGAAAGCTTTATATACTTTAAATAACGTATTATTTACTAAATATTGTATATACTGGATGTGTTATAGATGTCAGATGTTGTTTTGGAAGTAAAAAGGGATTTGACTGAGGAGTTCACGAACATGAGCGAGTTCCTAGGCATAAACCAGACAATGGTCAGGATATACATGACACTGTTTTTCTCAGAGGAACCTCTTGGCCTCAAGGAGATATCCAAAGAGACAGGATACAGCACCTCAACGGTCTGCAACACAATGAATGTTGTTGAGGCGATGATGGATGTGAGAAGATTCCAAAAACCCGGAAGCAAAAAGATATATTTTGAATGCTTCCACGACCTAAAATACGTGCAAAATAAAAAGATAACACGGGCGATAGAACAGATAAAATCCCTCACACAAAAAGTGGAGGAAGCCCAAGAAAAACTAAAAACAAGCAAAGACCCCAAAGCCGAAAAAATAAAGGAGAACCTAAAAGAGCTAACAGGAGCATACGGCAAATTCATGAAGTTCCTACCGCTAATGGAAAAAATAATGGGAGTGACAAAATATGGCAAAGACTAAAAAACAGAAAGAAGACGACAAACCCTGCAAGAAAGACCCGATAATAAAACTCGACAACGTCTGGAAAGTCTACACCATGGGTGACGTTGAAGTCCCGGCACTGCGGGGCATGAGCCTTGACATATACCCGTGCGAGTTCGTCTCAATCATGGGACCATCAGGTTCTGGCAAAAGCACCGCCATGAACATGATAGGTTGCCTTGACGTGCCGACCGAAGGGCACATATACCTTGAAGGCAAAGACATCGCAGAACTTGAGGAATCAGACCTCGCCCAAATCAGGGGCAAAAAAATAGGCTTCATATTCCAGCAATTCAACCTCATACACAACCTCACAGCACTAGAGAACGTAACGCTGCCGATGATATTTCAAGACACAACCAGCTACGAACGAGAAGAACGCGGAATAAAACTTCTGAAACTCGTAGGACTTGATGACAGGATGTATCACAGGCCAACAGAGCTATCAGGAGGACAACAACAGAGAGTCGCGATAGCAAGGTCGCTCGCCAACAACCCAAAAGTAATACTCGCAGACGAACCCACAGGAAACCTAGACTCAAAAACCGGAGAAGAAGTGCTGACCATACTCAGGGACCTGCACGAGAAAGAGGACAAGACCATAATAATGGTCACACACGACCAGAACCTGGCGAAAAAAGCGGAAAGAACAATCAACATAAAAGACGGAAAAGTGTTAAACCAAGGAGAGTAAAAATGAAAAAGATATACATGACGATTTTGGCTTTGATGATAATGGCAAACGCGACGATGGCACAGACAAGATTCGACTCAGCATCGATGGAACCATCATACCTTGAGCGGGGAGACGACGTAAGCATATACGTCAAATTCCACCAGGGACTCAACAAACGCGAGATATACGTGACACCCACAAAAAACGGCGAAAAAATGCCGATAGGGGGGCCGTCAAGCGACTATTACATAGCCAGGATAACCCCAAAAGACAAGGCAACAGAGAAATACATAATAATAAAACAAGGCGAGAGAAACGTCGGCTCACTATCTGCTGGCGAAAGCTGGACATCACCCTTTGAGGTCCACATCACAGACGACGCACCAGCCACAAACTACACACTAAACTTTGAAATTCTGAAAACAAACCCGGAAAAGACAAAAACCCTAGAGACAATATTATCCCAGGATATAATACTCCAAGTAAGCGGGACGCCAAAGTTCAACATAAACTCAGACAACAACCTAAACGCGGGAGAGACAAAAGAGTTCAGGCTATCAATCAGCAACGTCGGGGGTGGAACAGCAAGACAAGTCACAGTAAGCCTAAACGCCACAAGCCCGATAACAGTGCTAAGGTCGTCGAGCAAATACTTAGGAGACATGACAGGCAAAACATTCAAAGACCTAATATACGACCTGCAAGTGGACTCAAGCGCAGAACCCAAAGCCTACACCATACCAATTGAGATAAAATACATCGACCGAAGCGGGACAGTAAACACCGTCACAGACACCCTCGGCGTGAAAGTCTCAGCAGAACCAAGAGTATCAGCAAGCATAGACGCCGTTAGTGAGATGTCAGCAGGTAACGAAGGCACAGTCACACTGAGCGTCGTCAACAAAGGGTTCGTGGACGCGAAATTCCTCTCAATCGAGGTGCTCGACACAGACAACTACACAGTCACATCAACAAACAAGATATACATCGGAAACCTCGCATCAGACGACTTTGAGACTGAAGACTACACAATAGATGTGGCTGAGGAAGCCCAGGGCAAGATACCCCTGAAGGTGAGGGTCACATACACCGAGAAAAACAACAACATAGGAAAGACCATCGAATCAGACCTGAACATACACGTGCTCTCCGCCGAGGAATACAAAAAAGCACACCCCAACGGAGACGCGACCCAGCAGATAATCGCTGCAGTCATGATACTGCCTGCGATAATAGTCGGATACATAGTCCTATGGCTCATGTTCAAGGTGATAGGAGCCGTGACAAGCCTAATCGACAGGAAAATATTCAAAAGACACTAAGCCGAGATGATAGCAGACTATTTTAGGCTAGCCCTAAAAAACCTCTCACACCGAGGGGTGAGGACGTGGCTGACTATGCTCGGCATATTCGTCGGCATAGCAGCCGTAGTATCCCTCATAAGCCTTGGCCAGGGACTGCAGAACTACATAAACGGCGAATTCGAGAAAATCGGCGTCAACAGGATAATAATATCTGCGGGAGGCGGAGGCGCAGTACTTGGCGCGTCAGGCCTCGCATCCGCAAAACTCGAAGACAACGACCTATCAACAGTCCTCAACGTCAGAGGCGTCGACTCAGGAATCGGGATGCTCAGACGCACAGACCACATAGAGTTCAAAGACGAGAAAGAACAGGCATTCATATTCGGCGCCGACTTCAGCAAAGAATCTGTCGACTACATGAACACCATAGACTACATGATTATCGAGGAGGGCAGATACCCCTCAAACTCCGAGAAATACTGCATAGTCATAGGTTACGCGGTCGCAAACGACATGTTCGACGAGAAAATAAACAAAGGCGACAAAATAAAACTCAAGGACATTGACTTCGAGGTCGTCGGCATAAACAAGAAAGCAGGCAACCCTGGCCACGACAACAAGATAGTCCTGCAGATAGACACCATGCGCGACATCTACGACGCAAAAGACGAGCTCACAATGCTCACCGTC
>CAYXON010000160.1:0-3317 GCA_964467145.1 uncultured archaeon
TCGTCCCCAGACAGACCGAGTCTGAGATACAGCTTGAGCGGATAGAGCTTAACGAAGACCTTATAAGGGAGTACTTCGAACGGTCAGGCGGCAAAAACAAGGAGCTCGAGGACAAGTGCGTAGAGCTTTTTGAGAGGTACGCGGCATGATACTATTCAACAACAAACTAGACGACCTTCTTGGGGGTGGCATCCCAGAGGGTGTGGTGACTCACTTCTTCGGGCCTCCAGCGTCTGGCAAGACGAACATTGCGCTGATTGCGACAACACAAGCGCTCGGCCAGGGCAAAGTCATATATGTCGACCCAGAGGGCGGATTCTCGACTGAAAGGCTCAAACAGATTGCAGGGAAAAACTTCACTGAAGTTTTGAACAACACCCTCATAGTCAGGCCGACGACATTTGACGAGCAGAAGCTTGCGTTTCAGAAGATAGAGGACATAGTCACGTCCATCAAGGTCTCACTCGTCGTTGTTGACAGCATAGCGATGCTTTATCGGATGGAAGAAGACAAAGACGTCAGGATGCTCGGCAGGATGCTCGCACATCTTCTCAGGATATCAAGAAAATACAATATCCCCGTGCTTCTCACAAACCAGGTGTACTCAGACTACGACACAAAGCAGACACGGCCGATTGGGGGCACAATAACCGAGTACTTCACAAAAAACATAGTCGAGCTTACACGAGAAAACGACAACAGACGGTTCGCGATACTCAGACGCCACGTCTTCAAGCACGAGGGAGAGGCCCTCGAGTTTAGGATAACAGACACCGGAATCGAGGAGGTCACGGAATTCTGCACCACAGACGCCCGAGTATTCACTGACGAAGCAGAACCACTCAAATAACAAGATATTACCCTATCTTTCCAGATTCCTAATACTGGCGACTACCTGCAGGGTGAACTACTTACGATTAAGGTCGTGAAACATACCCTGCCAAAAATGGTGTAGCGAAAAAATGACGCAGAAGAGAATTCAAAGGCAAAAGCTGGCAGAACCCGGGATAGACGAGCTTTTGATGGGTCTTTCACCAAGGACTGGTCAAGAAATCAGCGCCAAAAGAGAGCATACACCCCCTCACCTTTACCCGGACACGATGGAGCGGCTTGATGCGCTTGAGGCAAGACATCTTACAGTTGGGATACCCTTGAGGATGGGGGAAGACCATTACGCGGACATGTGCACCCGCCGCAGGGAGATAATCTCAATGCTGGCTGGGCTTGAAGGCACAGGATATGACTATGTGGATTTCGCAGCGCTTCTTGCAAGAAGACACGGGCGCGGGGAAGAGTTCCGCGAGTACCTCGCTGATGCGAGACTACTTGACAGGGCGGACGTGATATTTCTGCCAAGCATAGGTAATATAGCATTGGCAGTCTCTGAAAACCTGGTTGAGGACTCACTCAAAGTACTTCAAGGTTCCAAAAACGCGATGTCGTGCGAGGATGTAACTGCATCACTTGGATATGACCTCTCAGACCAGGATGTGCGAAGGCATCAGATGGCGAAAGTTAATTACGCACTTAATCTCCTTGACGTCTTGGGCGATGTTGTGAAGCTCCCTCAAGCAGGCCATGCGAGCATGTGGTGTGACGCCGGAAAAAGGGAGACTGCCGCGACGATACCCACCTGGAACCTGAGCCACAACCTAATGCTGATACTCTCGCAAAATCAACCCCTTAATGCTGCGGCTATAACGGAATTGGCTATCGAGTCCGGAGCCCTCGCTGAATCTGAGCATACGATAGGCAACGGGCTGACTTACAGGGCGCCTACGTGCTTCATTGAGCGGGCACTGGATAACCTCTACGTTCAGGGGATGATATCTAAAGAGACTGTGGTTGTTGGGCGCAGGAGAACTTACATCTATTCAATGACTGAACGGGGCTCGCATCTTTTGGATGACACCCTCTCCTCCAACTTCCTATCTGAGGAGTACCGGCTTGCGCTTTTAGGAGAGCGTTACGGGAGTTTCGTCCTTTCGAGGATGAGGATGGCTGACGGCATATCAGACGGCCTTGACGTTTTGGATTTGCGCGGTGAAAATCCCGGATGGGGTGAGCGTAGAGTCGCCAAACACATTGGTTTGGGTCAAAGGTTCGTCCAGAATGTGTTCGAGCGCGGGCTGCCCCTCTACAGCAGCTCAAGGGAGTATCTTGAGTCCTGCATGCCTTTTTTGCCAGAGGATAAGCGTGAGAAATTCAAAAGATATCTTGATGGATTACACTAATCTATCTTGAATTTAGCGAGTTTTTCGTCTGCTTTGTCTGCGTTTCCGCCGCCCATCGCAAGCGTTGGTTTCCCACCGCCTCCGCCTCCAAGCTCGGCGCATAATTTTTTGCAGATTTCGCCGGCGTTGTGTTTTGCACTTGATGCCACGACAACATTAACCTTATCCCCCACATTGTTGATAATTATGAGTGTTTTGCCGCCGCCTGCGACTGCTTTTTCCGCGATGTCTGTGAGCGCCTTCACAGATAGCCCGTCTGTTTTGAACTTGACGACCTCGTCTTTTGCAAACATCGAGCTTATCTCAGAGATTACGTCTTCTCCTGCGTTGTCTTGTGTTTTTCTAAGAAGTTTCTTGTTCGCCTTCCAGGCTTCGAAGAGACTCTTTGATCTTTTGAGCACATCATCTGTTTCCTCCACTCTATCTGGTGCGCCGCCAGCAGCCGATATTGTCTTTGAGTCTTGTTCATACTCTTGAGTGAACCGCTCTATGGTCTGGGTGAGCTGGTTGACTGGCACTGCGAAAACACCAGCGACTTCCGCGAGGCTGAATTCCTCACCAGATTTCACACCTAATCTCTTTCTGACCTCACTCATGAGGTCTTCTTCCGCGCCTGCGTGCTTTTCTGATGCGCCACCTGCCGTGAACTCGAGCCTGACGACGCCGTCCTGTATCCTTTTCGCAGACAGCATCCATATCTCACCGACATCTTTCGTGTTTTGCAGGTGCGTCCCCCCACATGCCTCAACGTCGACGCCTCGCACATTGATTATCCTAAGCTCAGTACCTGGCACCGCCCCGCCCTGATAGAGTCTCATCCCGTATTTTTCTTCTGCATCCTTTCTTTTCATCCACGACACATCAACGGTTGCGGACTTTTTGACGTATTTGTTCGCAGTCTCCTCTATCTTTTTCAGCTGCTCGTCTGTGACTGTCTTATAATGTGTTATGTCCAGCCTTGATGATTTGATGCTTTTGTGGGCTCCAGCCTGCCATATGTGTGGGCCAAGAATTTCGCGAGCTGCTGCGTTAACAAGGTGTGTGGCTGTGTGGTGCTGCATCAGCTGTTTTCTCCTTGCGTCA
>CAYXON010000161.1:0-3301 GCA_964467145.1 uncultured archaeon
ACCAGCACCCACCACCGTCACTATGGAGACATCCCGGATTACTGAGATGCTGTCTAAAATCTCCTCTGAGAAGCGCTCTGAAAGGAGCTCCATCGCGGAATCAAGGTCAGCTTGAGCTATCACAAAGCTTAGGTTGCTCTCAGATGAGCCGCTTATCATGAGTATGTTTATGTTGCCATCGCCAAGGGTGGAAAACAGCTGCCCCGCGATATTGGGGGTCTCAACCATTCCGACGCCCTCAAGGTTTATGATGACTATCTCTTTGGCGACGGCGACTGCCTTTACAACGTGTTCGACCTTCTTCTGCTTGCTGACAATGAGCGTGCCCGCACATGTCGGGTTGAATGTGTTAAGCACCCTAACTGGAATCTTTGATGTCATCGCAGGCTCTATCATCTTGGAGTGGATGACTTTCGCGCCGTAGTATGCGAGATCCATCGCCTCAGCATACGATAGCGTTGGTATGAGTTTTGCCCCCGGCACAAGCCTCGGGTCCGTGGTGAGTATGCCGTCAACGTCAGTCCAAATCTGAACTTCATCCACACCAAGGTATCTTCCTATAAGCGATGCCGTGTAGTCTGAGCCGCCCCGGCCGAGCGTTGTTATCCTCGCCTTCTCGTCTCCTGCCACAAATCCTGTGACAACAGGGGTCTCTATCTTTAGTAGTTTCCCCAAGACTTCAGTCATCTTCTTTTTTGATTTGCTGTGAAGTGGCCGCGCCCTGCCAAAGCATGAGTCCGTGATTAAGCCAGCTTCATAGCCTGTTAGTGCGCTTGATTTCATGTCAAGCGAATTAAGTGCAGCAGCCATTATGATTGAGTTGAGCCGCTCACCGAACGACATTATGTAGTCGAGACTTCTCGGGCTTAGGTCCTCAAGATATCCGACACCAAGTAATGCGACCCTGAGTTTTTCTATTAATTCTTGTGACTCATCAAGTACTTTGCCACGCAGGCTCTTGTTCGCGACCGCACGCAGTATGGCTTTGCGCTGCTTCATCGTGAGCTCTCTGCAGAATCCATCGACTTCTCGTTCGACGACGTTGTTGGGAAGGTCCACGACTGAACATGCGATTTTGATTAGGCTATCTGTGACACCAGACATCGCCGAAACTACGACAACCTTCTTGCCCTTCTGAGCCTTCACAAGATTCGCAACATCAAGTATCCTGTCCCCATCGGCGACTGAACTCCCGCCGAACTTCATGACAACGACCATGTTAGACAAAATATGTAATACACATATTTAAAAAACACGGTTTCGGGAAGGAGGGTTAATGTGGTTGTTGTTAGTCCGCCACAGCCTTACTAGGGTCCCGAAGAACCCTCAAATGGTTCTTGGGCGCAAGTTGACAAAGTCAACTTAGCGTGGCGAATGAGGGGCTTTCGCTCTGCTTCAGCCCCTCTTAAAAGAAAGGTGAGATTAAGGGGTGGTTGTTGTTAGTCCGCCTTAGGTCGGCTTTTAGCCCGCAAAGCAGGCATGGTGCCGCCGAGGCATTCTTCTATGCGCCGATTCTACGGCTTGCACCAGATGCGGGAAAGCGCTCGTTTCAAACAACACCAGGGGAACTCATGCCAAGCAATCACCGCATAACCCTGGTGCATCTCGTCTCTGCACCGCCTTCCAGGGCGCTCACGCACCCATTTTCGCTTAACCTGGTGGGCGGAACTTCCTCAGAAAAACCCCGAAAGGTCTTCCCGCAGGCCCCGTCAACAACCACCGGATAAATGATGGGGAAACCATCCTTTAAAAAACAGGTCAAAATACTATCAAAACGATATTTATTGGAATTGCGCCGAGTATATAGTATGTCTGATGAACCCATAAGGTTGAAAAGCAACCGCGTCTTCATAGTCGGAGGATACAGCCACGTACCCCCACACCAGATGAGCGATCACATCAGCTTCTTCGACGCAGTATCGATGATTATGCAGTACAGATACGGGCTTAGGCCAGAGTACGCGCTAAGAGACAATGAATCGAAACTTGAAAAACTACCTTACGAAACCCAGAGGGGTCTCTGCTATGTACAAGACAAGGACTCAGTCATCCATGCCGGATTCCTCGTAGCAATACTTGACCACGCATCAACAGGCACAGGACAAGAACTTGAGGCTGCGGCAGAACACAGCATACCAATAATAGCGCTTATGAGGGGCAAAGAGGGTGTGCGGGTCGATGTCGGCTTCACAGTACGAAACAACCACCACAACGGACAAGAGACACTAAACCTAACACGTGGAGTTGGAGGACTTTCCAAGATGGTTGACGGAAACCCCATGATAATCGAAAGGATAGCGTACTCAGAATACAGTCAAGCACTCAGAAAACTCGACGCAACAGTCCAGAAGAAGTTCAGGCTAACACCAATCACTGAAAGGATGAGGAAAGCCCAACAATACGAGATGGAACACAGCAACCCAAAAATGGCTGCAGAAATAGGCGCTAAAGCAGCGCTACTTGACAATCTTCTGACATTCGACCCTGAGCTGAACACAGCCGAAAAATACGAGAAAGCATTCCCGCAAATAAGAAGGCTGCCAATAAACGAGATAGAACCGCCAACCAGGACACAAACTAAGCCCAGACAGAGAAACTAGAGAAAAAAATATAGTTGAAGGTGGTTTAGGAGACCGAAAACATTATTTCCAATTCTCCGAAGGCATATTGACTTACCAGGCCAAACGGCTATCTCCGTTTACACGATGGGGGGTTTCGCCAAATGGCTCAAGCCCCCTAAAAAATGCGATAAGGGAAAAAATATAGTTGAAGGTGGTTTAGGAGACCGAAAACATTATTTCCAATTCTCCGAAGGCATATTGACTTGTCGCCAAGGAGATGCCAGACCATTATGACGATTAGTATTGGTGGACTAAACATCTCGCCCGAAGGCTTGATGCGTACATCCCCAACCTATCAAACCACTCTTTTAGGTGGAGTCTACGGTGTCTATTTTTGGGGGACGTTTCAGGCTTAGATGCTTTCAGCCTTTACCGTCTGCGGCGTAGCTACCCGGCGCTGCCCTGTCGGACAACCGGTACACCAGAGGCCACGAGCCCTTGTTCCTCTCGTACTAAAGGATCCTTTCCCTCAGACACCATGCAATTCCAGTAGATGCCGCCAAACTGTCTCGCGACGTTCTAAACCCAGCTCACGTACCGCTTTAATGGGCGAACAACCCCACCCTTGGCTGCTTCTGCACAGCCAGGATGCAGTGAGTCGACAGCGAAGTAGCAAGCAACGGGGGCGATGTGTACTCTTGCCCGTTACCACTCAGTTATCCCCGGGGTAGCTTTTCTAT
>CAYXON010000162.1:0-3296 GCA_964467145.1 uncultured archaeon
TGTGCATTGTATCCTTCGGAAATCCATGTCCATGGTTTCTGAGACTGTCTTTATAAGGACGGTTTTTCCCATTCCTGGGACGCTTTCAAGTAGTATGTGCCCTCCAGCGAATATTGCAGTGACTATGTTTTCTATTACTTCGTCATTTCCAACGATTCTTTTGTGTATCTCGTCGTTTAGCTGCCTGAATTGCTGGAAGATGTCCTTGTCTTTTTCCACCATTGTCTGACCTGTTTACTTATTGTTTGTGCGCCCTTTTTAATGGATGTTCAGGTATTTTGGGGGTCTTGCAGGCCTTTATGTTTGCCTTGTTTTTATTGTTGTTTTCTGTGAGCTTTTGAAGAATCTTTTCCCTGCGTTGTTTTTGTAAAACAATTCTACAAGGCTTTGTGCTATTGTGCCTTCTTTTTTGGGTTTTATCCTTACAGATACTTCTTTTTTAGTTTTTGGCGGAAGTGCGCTTATTGTCTCGGGCGGTTCTATGACCTCTAGATATTCTGTGTTGTTGCCTATGAACTTTAAGCCGACTACTTCGACTTCACCGTCGTTTGATACTGTGCCTTTTATCTCATGTTCCACGCCTACTGTTGCTTGTTCAACGTCTGAAAATCTAAGGTTGACTTCGGGCGTTGATTCATCGGGTTTTTCTTTTTCGTGTTCGTCTGTGATGTCTATGTCCACCTCGTTTCCTGATCTCATGTAAGCGTTTCCGTTTTCGTCTTCGTAGCTTATTTCAAACGGCTTGAACTGGTATCTTCCAGGTTTTTGGGCTGCTATTTTGAAGCTTATGGTTTTTATCTTTCCTGGCGGGAGTTCTTCTATGTTATCTGGCTCTCCGGTGAGTGTCATGTTTTCTGGGAATGTGATTGATGGTCTTATTCTTATGAAGTTTGTCTTGAGTGGGTTTTCAAGGATTGCATGGAACACTATGTCCTGCCCTCTTGCTGCTTTTTGGGGGCATGATACTGTTAGTTTTATCTTTGGCTCTGTTTCGACTGAATTGAGCATTGTCTCTATTGCTTCGATGTTTTTGTCTAAGAACTCTTTTATCCCCTCTTCCCGTTCGGTTTCCTTGAGCATGTTGACGGCTTGTCTGAGTTGTCGTTGGCCGTTTTCGTAGTCTCCGGATTTTAGGTTATTCTCCCCCTTAACCATTTGGTTCATAGCATTTGACTTGTGTGCGAGTCCAGGCATTGCTGCATTTTCATATTCTATGGCGGCCTTAAGGTATTCCTCTGCTGCACTCTCAAGGCTTTTTAGTCCTCTCATGCTTTCTGCGATGTTCCAGTGGGCGTCTGCGAGTCTTTTGGTTTGTGTGGGGTTTTCTGCTTTACCCTGGTTCTCCTGTATGTACTTGCCGTAGTTTTCTGAGGATTTTGTGAGGTATTGGGTTAGTCTTTCGTCGTTGTGGAATTTCCCCCAGATTCCCGCTATTTGCCTGTATCCGTCTCCTGCTTGGAACCAGTTCTTGTTTTCTTCTTGTGATTTGGCGTATTTTTCAAATACTGTAGTTGATTTCATGTAGTTTTTGTAGTCTGTCGGTGGTGTTTCCACAACCTCTATTGTTATCTCGCTTGATGACTTCACGTATCTGTGGCCCTTCTGGTCTTCGTAGTATACTTCGAGTGGTTTTATTTTTTTTAAGCCATTTGTTTTGGGTGTAAGTTCTATGCTACTCCTTTCAGTCTTACCTGGCTCTAGTTCACTTATTTTCTCCGGTAATCTTGTTAGTGTTATGTCTTCTGGCAGGTGTTCTAGGAAGTTTATACCCTTCATGGTGTATTTCCCGTTGTTTGACAGTCTTACGTTTATTATGACTGACATATTTGTGAATGTGTATGATCTTTGGTCTATCTCGAGGTTTACTTCAGGCTTTAGTTTTATTTTTTCTATTATTTCTCTTGCGTCTTTGGCGTTTTCAGCCAGTATTTTTGTGTACTCCCTTTTCCATGCTCCAGTACTGGCTAGTTTTTCAAATTTTTCAGATGATTTTTTCAGTAGTTCCTCCCCTCTCGTGTAGTTTCCTCGATCTATGGATTTGACCCCCTCCAGGTACATTGATTGGGCGTCTGTTACGTCTATCCTGTCTCCGTCGCCGGTTTTTATGTAGTTTTCTCTGGCTTTTTTCATGTGTATTTGGGCGAGGTCAAGCTGGTCAAGTATCTTCTCGCATTCGCCGGTTTTTCTTAGTGCGTCCCCCAAAAGCAGGTAGTCCTCCTTTGTTTGTGCGCTTTCCTTGTTTTTTTCGAAGTATTTTGTGAAGTTGTTTATTGCCCTGTCGAGGCGTATCTTCATAAGTGCCTCATTTCTTATTCTTCTATAGCAGTTTGCGTTTTCCATGTTGGCGAGTCCTGCGCCGAAGTAGTCTTTTTCCTCCTCTTTTTGCTGTGCTTGTTGTTCATAATATGTTGTCGCGTCAGAGTATTGTTCATTGTTCACAAGTGATTGCGCTGCTTCCCA
Organism: uncultured archaeon; assembly: GCA_964467145.1. Taxonomy (GTDB): domain Archaea; phylum Altiarchaeota; class Altiarchaeia; order IMC4; family SCGC-AAA252-I15; genus JAHIYG01. The sequence goes on from CAYXON010000162.1 coordinate 2,461, forward strand.
GTATCTTTTGACTTTTAGGTATTCTTGCGCAGCCTTACTGTATCCTTCCGATTCTTTCTCCTTGTCGCCGGACATTATCTGGGCGTATCTTGTGTATGCGTCTGCCGCTTTTTCGAACTCCTTTATGTCATCGTATATCTGTGCAGCCTTTAGTGTCAGCATCCCAGACTCCATTTGGTCTGTTTTTTGTTTTGCTGCTGTCATGTATAAATCTGCTGTCTTGGCGCTTATCTCGTATGAGCCTTCATTTTCTGTCTTCTGAGCCTTCATGGCTTCGAAGTAGCTTTTCGCGGCTTGTTCTGTTTTTCCGAGCTTCTCGTAGATGTTTCCTGCTTTGATGTAGCAGTCAGCCTCGTCTGCGCTATTTTTACCCTTCTTGAAGTATGTTTTGGCTGCGAGCTGGTAGTATGTTATTGCTTCATCGTATTGTTTGTTATTTTCTTGTACTGTGCCTATGTGTCTGTAGCTTGATGCTGCCCTTTCCTCTTCGTTGTTCATTGCCCTTAGGTTGGCTGATTTGAGGTGGTAGTGTATGGCATTTTTTGTGTCGTCTTTCTCGTAGTAGTCTTCCGCGATTTTCTCGTATGTGTCTGCGATGTCTAGGTATTTCCTGTTCATTGTGTCAAGTTGTATTGAGTTTGCCCGGTTGTCTATTGCTTTTTCCCAGTCTTTTGCTCTTTCGTAGTTTTCGGCAGCCTTTTTGAATCCTTCGGCGGCGCTTGTCGTGTCTCTTATCTTAAGGTCGCAGACCGTTGCTTCGCGGTATGCTCTTGCCGCGTTTTGGTATTTCCCGTCTTTTTCGAAGTATTCAGCTGCTTTGTGGTATGCGTAGCTTG
>CAYXON010000163.1:0-3274 GCA_964467145.1 uncultured archaeon
GTTTTGCGCCTTCATCAAGTGAGCTCAGGGCTTTGTCGTGGTAGTTGAGTATTGACTCGAGCATCTGGTGTTGTTTTTTCTGTGGGCAGTATGTGTCTACTTCGTGGAATGCGTCTTGTTGTAGGAAGTCTTCTCTGAGCATCTTGGCTGTGTCGAGTATCATCCTGTCGGTTTCCGGCAGTGCGTCGGCTCCGACGAGCTGGACTATCTCGAGTAGTTCGCTTTCGCGCTGCAGCAGGGTCATGGCTTTGTCTCTTAGATCTGTCATGTTTTCTGAGACGTTTTTGCGAATCCATGGGCCCAAAAGTTCGCGGTATAGGCTGTAGCTTGTTAGCCAGTTTATTGAGGGGAAGTGCCTTCTGTCTGCGAGTCTTGCGTCAAGGCCCCAGAATACCCTTGCTATTCTGAGGGTATTTTGGGTGACTGGCTCGCTTAAATCCCCGCCTGGGGGGGATACTGCGCCGACTATTGAGGCTGACGCTATGTCACCAGCTAGTGTTTTGACTTTCCCTGATCTTTCGTAAAATGAGGCGAGTCTTGAGCCGAGGTATGCTGGGTATCCTTCTTCGCCTGGCATCTCCTCAAGGCGGGCTGATATCTCTCTCATGGCTTCAGCCCAGCGTGATGTTGAGTCCGCCATCATGGCTGTGTTGTATCCCATGTCGCGGTAGTATTCGGCGAGAGTTATGCCGGTGTAGACTGATGCTTCCCTTGCCGCGACGGGCATGTTGGATGTGTTGGCTATTAGTGCCGTGCGCTCCATCAGTGATTGTCCGCTTTTGGGGTCTTTTAGTTTGGGAAATTCGTCGAGTACGTCGGTCATCTCGTTTCCGCGTTCTCCGCAGCCGACGTATATTATGACGTCTGCGTCGGTCCATTTGGCGAGTTGTTGTTGTACGACGGTTTTGCCGGCACCAAAGGGCCCGGGTATTGCGGCGGTTCCACCTTTGGCTATTGGGAAGAATACGTCGATTATCCGGTATCCTGTGAGTAGTGGTTCGTCGGGCGTTAGTTTCTGCATTATTGGCCGGGGTGTTTTGACTGGCCAGCTCTGGTACATCGGGAGTTTGGTTCCGTTTTCTAGTGTGCAGACGGTTTCCTCGATTGTGTAGTCGCCTTCCCGGATGTCTTTTATTTTGCCTGATACGTTGTGTGGTGCGAGTATCCTGTGTTCTATTACTTTGGTCTCCTGTACTTTGCCGATTATGGCGCCAGGGGTGAGTTGGTCGCCTTTTTTGAGTGTTGGCGTGAAGTGCCAGGTTTTTTTGCGGTCAAGTGGTTTGGACTCAAGGCCTCGTTTTATGAAGTCTCCAGATTGTCTTCTGAGGTCTTCGAGTGGTCGTTGTACGCCGTCGTATATTGATTTTAGTATGCCGGGGCCGAGCTCTACTGATAGGGGTTTTCCTGTGTTTTCTGTTGGTTCTCCTGGTTTGAGGCCTGTTGTGTCCTCATATACTTGTATGTCTACTTTGTCGTTTTCTATGCGGATTATTTCGCCCATGAGTTTTTCGTCGCCTACGAGTACTAGGTCGTACATTCTCGCCCCGCGCATGTTCTCTGCTTCAACGAGCGGCCCTGTGATTCGTCTTATTTTTCCCTTCATTTTCTGAGGTCGAACCCTATCGTGTTTTTTATTAGTGAGTCTATTTGTGTGTATGGTTTTTCAGCGTCTGGTATTATCTGTGTTAGCTGTTTTTTGAGTGTGTCCCTTAGTTGAGGGGTTAGTTTCTCGTCTGCTTTGTGTGTTATGAATATGAGGCATTCTTTTTCAATTAGTTTTTGGGGTAGCGCCGGGTCGTCTGGGAGGTATGTTTGGGCGCCAGCCAGGCGGTATCCCCTTATTTCGTCTTCTTGCCCTATGAATATTATCTCGTGTTTCAAGATATCATCGCCTCGGTTTTTTCTTTTTCTAGCCCGTATGTTTTGGCTGCGAGTATCGTCCTTATTCTCCTTATTTCATCCTGTTTTTGGCGCAGGTATAGTATGACTGTGTCCGCAGACATGGGTTTTCGCATTGCGTTTTCTGATATTTGGGAATCAATTACTTTGGAGAGTCTCGCGTCAAGTGTTGTGAGGGGGTGTTCTTGGTTTATTGTCTCTGACACAGGTTTTTGGTAGGGTGTGTCTGATAGTGCGTTTACTGTTCCTTGGTTGTCTTGGCGTATTAGGTGGTTTAGTTTGTGTTCGCTCAGGTATTTTCCGCCGGCTAGAAGGTGTTTTCTGGGGTCTGCGTCATTTTGCCGAAATGATAGTATTGTTCTGATGTTTATTGCGTCAACCATTAGTCTGGCGTATTCCAGGGTCTCATCTGATGTTGTGGACAGCAGTATTTTTGTGAATTGTCTGTCTAGTTCGTCTTCGAACTCTGCTGGTGTTTTCTCCCGCAGTGCTGTCTCATATGCTTTTCGGTATTCTGGGGGTAGCCTTTGTGCTATTTCGCGGGGGTCTGGTAGTTTTTGGAGTTTTGTTAGTTCTTCATTGGTTATTGTGCCAGATGAGCTGAAGGGTGTTTGAGAGTTTGGGTTTTTGGACCTTATTGTTCTTGTAGCTACTTTGATGTTGGCGAGGTCGGAGGTCGTCTTTATGAGGGTGTTGACTGCTTTTTTCTGTTTTTGGGGTAGGCTTTCTGTGACCTTCTTGACTGCTTTGGCGTATTCAAGCTCCAGTTGTTGTTCAAGCGCTGGTAATGTGGGGTTGAGGCCGGTTCTGTGGAGCGGGGTTCCGTATTCTGTGTTATCAAGTGATGTTATGACCTCAGCCACTGTGTTTTCCTGTGCGAGTGCTTGTATCTGGCGCGCGCTCAGGAGTTTGGTTGACATTGCGGAGACGAGCCCTAAGCTGTATGCCATCTGGGAGTCGTTGTCTTCGAGTTGGTAGTCGCTCATTTTCCGTGGAGTATCTCGTTCACTTTTGACTTTAGCCTTTGTTTGGATGATTCAAGTATTGTCGTTAGGCGGTTGTCGACCCGCACAAGCCCGTCATCGGATGTGATTACGACGCCGAAGTCACCTATTTTTTCCTGTTTTACTTTGGCGTTTTTCTGTTTTCCGATTAGTTTAGCGTATTTGGGGTCTGCGGTTATTGTTAGTTTTCCACCTATCAGTCGGGTGTCTTCACAGAGTCTCTGAAGTATCTTCTTCTTTTTTGCGGGGGGCGCTGCGAGTATATTCTGCCTTGCTTTTTCGAGTATGCCCGCGAATTGCCTGTCTTTTTCGGCTGCTAGTTCCTGTCTTTGCCTTCTTAGTGCTTCGCCGACTGTTTTTTTGTTTGTTAG
>CAYXON010000164.1:0-3270 GCA_964467145.1 uncultured archaeon
GTTGGAAGAGCCATGGGGAAGATGGCCTGGTCTGGTGTGATTGATGTTGGGGATTGTGTGGTTGAGGTTGGGTGCTGCGTGGTTGATGTGGGGGATGATGTTGTCAGGGGGGGTTGTGTTGTCGGGGAATAAGTAGTCTGTGGTCTGGATGTGGTTGTTGCCTCGTCTATGTCGCATACCATGTTGTTGTTTTGGTCAAGGCAGCAGTCCTGCTGGAATCTCATATATGGTGGGTTGCAGACTACGTCGTCTGTTTTTTGTCCTGGGAGCTTGACGCATCCGCAGACCGCTAATATAACAAGTAATGCGAGTATTTTCCTCATGGTAATACATTAGGTGGTTGATTTTTTAAGCTTGGTAAAAATAGTTAATAGCATGATTAACATGAGGGGTTTTTCTGGGGTGCTTTTTGACGTCATAAAAAGCGAGCGCCTGGTGATGCTTGCACCCATAGCTTTTGTGAACTTTTTCGCGATAGGATTCGTCCTCCACGGGGTCGTCTACGCCTTCAAAACCCTTGATTTCTCGCAGATACTCATTTGCGTAACCTTGAGCATGCTCGTGTTTTTTGGAGAACTTGTGCTTCTTCTGATACCTGTCAAGGTCATAGTTGATGCCAAGATGGTGCCTGAGCTTGAGAAGAACAGGGAGATAATAAGGCTGACGTTTGCAGATCAGGACAAGGAGATATTCAGGAGAGTCAAACTCGCCTCAAACAGCATAATCCTCATACTTACCGCGCTTGTCAACTACTTCATGATAGCCTTGTTCATTTTCATGTGGTACTCAAACAACGGCCAACCCCTTCCAGTGCACACCATAATAAATTCCCTTGTCCCAGTGTATGGTTTCTTCATTGTGCTGAATTTTATGGCTGGAGCATACGACCTTGTCAGGGGCAAGAAATAGTAGTGCCTAAACCTGTTTCTCCCATCTGAGAAGATGCATCACCCGACCAAGTGAGCCGCCACCGCGTATCTCGGCACGTATCCTGTTTTCACGCTCAAGTATGTCCTGAGCCCTGTTTGCTATTTCGACTGCCTTCTCCTTTGGTATGACGACTACGCCGTCGCCGTCGCAAACTATCCAGTCGCCTGGTTTTATGGCGGTTTCGCCAACGTTTATTTTGACGTTTATTTCCCCGAAACCCTTTGGCTCACCTGCTGTTGGGCAGATGAGTTTTGAATATACTGGGAATCCTGTTTTGCGTATTTCGTCTGTGTCGCGGACTGCGCCGTCAACGACTACGGCAGATATCTTCTTTTTTTTAGCGGATTCCGTGGCGAGCTCCCCCCATACTGCGGGGCCGACTCCACCTGTTGTTATGACTATTATGTCCCCTGGATTTGCTGTGTCTATCGCTTGCACAGGCTTTGCCCAGTCGCCGGGGTATGAGCGGCATGTGACTGCCGGACCACACGCTCTTGTCCCTGCGTTGATGGGCTTTATGTCTTTTAGGTCTCCGCTTCTGTGCATTGCGTCAGATAAGTTGGAGGTTGATACGGACGAGAGTATCTTTCGGACGTCTGTGTCCCTTTTGAATAGGGTAGTTTTTAGCGGCTTTTGTGTGTGTGCTGCTTTGCGTATTTTCCGGGCTGCTTGGGCAGGGTCAGAATCCTTTGTTATAGCGCCTCCGACGATTATTATTTGGGCGCCGGCTTTGGCGGCTTCCGCTGCTGTTTCAGAGTTTATCCCGCCTGCGGCGGCGACCGGTATTTTGAGCTTTGATGCTACTTCCATGACGGTCTTAAACGGTGTTTTTGCCTGCATCTGCTCGTCTATTGCGGTGTGCACTGCGACGTAGTCTGCGCCAAGCTCCTGAGCCCTTATCGCCCTGGATATTACGTCTTCGCAAGCTATTAGGTCGACTATTATCTCACATCCCACGTTGGCTGCGGCTGCGACGCACTCAGCTATTGTCGCGTCAGATGCTTGGGCGCAGACATCAACTATGTCGGCGCCGGCTTTTGCTGCAGCCTCCACCTCGACTCGCCCAGCATCCATTATCTTCATGTCTGCGACGATTTTTTTGTCAGGGAACAGTTTTCTGAGTTTGCGCACAGCATCCAGTCCCTCGCTTTTTATTAACGGAGTCCCAGCTTCCAGTATGTCGACGTAGTCTGCGGCTTCTTGCGCGACTTTTATGGCTCTGTCAAGGTTGACGAAATCGAGTGCGAGCTGTATCCTTGGTTTCATGGCCAGATTATCTTATCAGTTGATGGAATAAATATGGGAAGGTTAGCTAGTGGTTGAGTATGTAGTGTAAGACTATGTGGTCGCCGTATTGTATTATGCCGTCAAGGCTTAGAGGCACCCTTTCTTCGAGTTTCCCGTCAAATACGGGCGTGTATTCCCCACCCACGACAAGTGGGGCGACGAGGAGGTATAGTTCGTCAACTAGGCCGTGGTTGAGCATCCTCATGTTAAGGTTTCTGTCACCTTCTAAGAGTACTTTTTTTATGCCTGACTTATGCATCTCCCAAAGCATCTCAGTTAGGTTGACTGCGTGCTCCCCCAACTCCATTGTGACGAGGTTCTTCTTGGTGTCCTGAATCCTTGAGACCCTGTTTTTGTGAACCTGTTTGCAGGATACGAGCGTCACTTTCCGCGAGTGGTCCTGAAACACCTTGGACTTAGGGTTTGAGTCTGCGTTCTTGTCGACTATGAATATTGGCGTGGACTGCCTGCTGTCTTTCACCAGAAATTCGGGGTCTGACTCGGTTAGTTTTTCGACACTTGTTATTATCCCGTCAACCTGCCCTCTGAGTTCTGCTACCCTGTCTTCTTCAAGCCGGGTGGAGACAAGGTCTGGGCGGGCGACATCCATCCTGCCGTCAAGGCTCGCAGAGGATGTGAGTATGATATAAGGCCTTGCCATGGAAACACCGTCTAAGATATCATTAGACGGCAATAAATAATAGGGTTTTTTTCAGCCGCTTTCCAGGACACTGACCACATCCACTGCAGGGTGTTTAAGTCGTAGTTCCCGGCTTTGACCGCGTCCTGGGACGGGAATGCTCTCTAAAAGGCCTATGTGCTCGAGTTTTGAGGTTATTTGATTGTATTTCTTGATTCCTGTGCCAGTCCTATCCCTTAGTTTCTGGGCTAGTTCCCCTGATTTTATGCCGTCATCTGATGCTATGAGCGATAGTAGGGTCTTCTCAATATCATCGAGGGAGTCTATTACCCTGCGCAGGTTTGTGGAACGTGATTCCCGCTCATATGCTAGCTCTATGTGTTCGGGGGTTATCCGCTTCATTGAGTCTCGTT
>CAYXON010000165.1:0-3207 GCA_964467145.1 uncultured archaeon
TCAAGTTAGGCCTTCCGAAAGGGAGTCTTGAGGCGTCGACTTTCAAGCTTTTTGAAAAAGCGGGTTTCAAGATAAGAAAGACCGACAGGAGCTACTTCCCAACAATTGATGACGGGGAGATTGAGGCGATGTTGATGAGAGCCCAGGAGATTGCACGCTATGTGGAGCAGGGGGTTTTGGACTGCGGTCTGACCGGCGCCGACTGGATACTTGAAAACAACGCCAAAGTCGTTGATGTTGCAGACCTGATATATTCCAAGGAGTCGATGAGGCCTGTGAAATGGGTGCTCGCAGTTCCTGAAAACAGCAAAATAAAGTCAGTCAAAGATTTGCAGGGCAAAAGAATTGCGACCGAGGTCGTCAACATAACCAAAAAATATCTGAAAAAAAACAATGTCACAGCAACTGTGGAATTCAGCTGGGGCGCAACAGAAGCCAAGCCCCCAGACCTAGCGGACGCGATAGTTGAGGTGACCGAGACCGGAAACTCACTCAGGGCAAACAATCTCAAAATAATAGATGTTCTGATGGAGTCCAACACCAAGTTCATAGCCAACAAGAGCGCGTGGGCAGACAAAGGCAAACGCGAGAAGATAGAGGAGGTCGTGATGCTTTTAAAAGGTGCGCTCGCAGCAGAAGACAAGGTGGGTTTGAAAATGAACGCACCCAGAAAATCACTTGAAAGACTCATAAAGATACTTCCAGCACTTAACAAGCCGACAATCTCAAGTCTCACCGACCCCGAGTGGGTGGCGCTTGAGACCATAGTTGATGAGCGGCGGGTGCGGGATCTCATACCTATTTTGAAAAAAGAGGGTGCTGAAGGCATAATCGAGTATTCACTCAACAAAATAATCCCCTAAAGCTGAAACTTAGCTGTTATCGCGGTTTTTGGACCTCAGATATTTATTCTACTGCAGTCAATATCCTATTACTATGAAGCGTGTTTTAGCCCTGTTCACCCTGTTTATCCTGAGCTCCCACGCAGCCGGGTGGGGGGATAACGCCAATAAGATGCTCTGCAACGACGTTGTATCGTCGATGTGGGCTAAGGGCGCCCTGAAATGCCTTGATGACACGCAGGCATACTGCTCTGAGGTCTCCGCATATCTTGGGCCTTTGGAGGGCGCAGCATGTATTAACGCTCTAGCAAATGGTGTGGACGTTCACCCAGCAACCGCGCCTCTTAACGTGTTCGGGGACGTTGAAAATCACGTGAACTACGACGACTGCCCGCTGAGTTGGGTTCGCGAGACTAACAAGTGGGTGTGTGACGGCTCCGGCAACCCCGCAGGATTTGAAGCCAACAACTGGTTTCAAAGAGCAGCATCCGCCAAAAACGTCTGCCAGCAGGTGAGGGCATTCTGTACCGGCGCATATTACCTATCAGCCTCCTATTTCCCACTTAACAGGGTCACACACTTGACAGGTTGTCTTGGCGGCTCAATGGACGATTTAATAGATGATGAACTACTCTCTGGCGACCCTGGCTGGGAGGTGCGGCAACAGTGCGTGTTCAGCTACATGAAACAATTCGCTGGCAGAACACTTGAGACCACCGAACATTTGAGTTTTGTAGTGAACGAAGCGGACTTTCTCGCAATGAAATCTAACCTGACAGTCCAGGCATACTACGTCCAAAACCCATCTCTCATGCCCACAACCACAACTACCGTCGCAGCACCTATTACTTCGACGACATCATCAACTATTCTGACAACGACAACCTCCACAACTACTACACCCCCCACAACCCAGCATCCAACGCCTCTTGCACCCTCCTCCTCCACAATCCAGCTTCTGACGACTTTAATACCCTCTACTACTCAGCCTCCAACGACTTTAACCCCCTTAACCACTCTTGTGCCTTCTACTGTGCAGCAGACGACTTATACGGCGCCTTCGACCACACAGATGCCTATTACCTCATCTACTGTGTTAACGACGTCAACTGTTGCTGTTTCGACAACCCTCTATGTTCTGGGTGACCACGGTGGTCTTAACAGTTCTTTGGAGGATATTGATGTATTGTTTGATGAGATGTTTGAGTCCATTAACAAGACGAAATCCGAGGGCAAATCAGGTTCTTCTAATATTTTGATGTTTGGTATTGTGGGATTGGCTTTCGCTGTGCCTGTGATACTCTCACTTTATATCCTGCACATGGTACGCGCCCCAGCTCAAGTTGAGGAGCGGCGTGTTGTACTGCCCCTTAGTGCTAGAAGGCGTCTGAGGAAGTCCAGATGAGCGGCGGCGTGGTCGTGGGCTTTGACGAGGCAGGTCGTGGCCCAGTAATCGGCCCGATGGTGATGGCGTGCGCAGTCTTTGACTCGTCGGGTGCTGCGAAGCTTTCTGATCTTGGTGTAAAAGACAGTAAAAAGCTTTCCGCCAAAAAAAGATATGAGCTTGAGCCCCGTATTAAGGAGATTGCCATCGAGTGGTCGACAGTCCACATATCACCTGCTGAAATCGACAGGCTACGTCTTAAGATGAGCCTTAATGTGGTTGAGGCAAGGGCTATTGCGAAGATGCTCATCGGCCTTTCCACCCAGGTGTCTCAGGTGATAGTTGATGCTGCGGACGCTGTTGCCGAAAACTATGCTAAAAAAATAATGGACGCTGTGTATGAGTTTGACCCCGAATTTATAGTTTCTGAGATGATTTGCGAGCACAGAGCCGACGACAATTATATCGAGGTGTCTGGGGCATCAGTTATCGCAAAAGTTGAGCGGGATCTGGCGATTGAGGCGTTAAAACGCGACTACGGCGATCTGGGCAGCGGCTACCCAGCAGATCCTGTGACTCAAGCCTTCATAAAAAGGCTGATGAGTGAGGGGCCGCTTCCAGACTTTGTGAGAAAAAGCTGGAATACTGTGTCTGCGAAAAAACAGACAACACTCGGAGACTTCTGAACTATTTTTCTTCTGACTTTTTTATTTTTAGCATTTGTTTTTTCAGTGTATTATGTGGGTCAAATAGGGGTTGTCGTCTTTCATCAGTACAACATCATTAATTCCTTTTCTATGTTACCTATTATGTGTGGGCTGACAGAGCCCCTAGTCAGTAGATCTACCCTTACACCTAATTCCTCAGAGAGTTCACGCTCTATCCTCGCCAAGTCCATGAGGCTTTTTTGTTTTTTGAATTCGACGAGGACGTCGATGTCGCTTTTTTCCTTATTCTCGCCACGTGAAAATGACCCGAATA
>CAYXON010000166.1:0-3207 GCA_964467145.1 uncultured archaeon
GTAGTCGCTTTTCAGAAATATTTCACCGTATCTTATGATGACTGAGTCATTGTCCATCGAGACTCACGCGACAGGCGGCTTCATCATAGCCTCTATGTCTGTGCGCATCTCATTTAGTTTTTCGACTAGCTTCTTTTCCTGCTTTTCAAAGAGCGTTGTCTTTGCTGATGTGGACTCGCTTTCGTCTTTTAGGTAGTTGACGCCCGCCTCCTTTGAGGTCTCTATCAGAAGTGGCCCCACAAGCCGGTATACCTTTTCCCCGGATATTTTGTCAATCTCCTTGGACGCGTTTTCCAAGTCTGTTTTTGCAAGCATCAGTTGCTGCTTTTGCAACGACACCATCTGGAGCTGGTTCTGGAGGTTCTGGTACTGCGCAATCTTGTCCTGAACCTGTTTGGGTATGTCCATGGCTTCAATAAATAAGTATACAATATATAAAAGGGGGGTTATCTGCTGGGTGATGTCAGTTTCAGTATCATGTCAAGCCACCTGAGGTAGGTGTTCACAGCAGCCCTCATTGAGTGCAGGTCATCTGAGGTTATGTGAAGTGTGAGCTCCCCGTCATATGTTAGTTTGACTTTTGAGCGCTCGTGGGTGTTTTCTTCAAGCTCAGGGGTCAGCGACTTCAGCACTGCTTCAGCAACTTCTGGCGTTGCCTCAACTGTGAAAAGAAACTCATTCATCTGGCGATGATGGTCTTGAGCATGCTGTCCTTGCGTTTTTTGATCCAGATGTTGTTTCTTTTGATTGAACATGCGTTGCATTTCATCTTGTTTTTGAGCAACTCCTCATACTCAAACTCTGTCCCACATTCTATGCATACGTATGTCATTCTTCCACCGCCTTTCTTGATACCTTGCTTATGTGTGTTCCGCCGCAGAATGTGTGGCTACAGGTCTTGCAGCTCCAAACGCCGGCTGATAGCCTCTTTAGCTTTCCTTTTGTGCAGGAGGGGCATCCGCTCGCGTTTTTTGCGTCTTGCTCGACCTTTTTAGCTTCATCCCGTAGTTTGCGGCCTACCCGTGGGCCGTATCTTCCGAGGCTTCCTACCTTGCGTGTGTGACTGTACATCGTGCCTACTCATTAGGGAATATACCCTTAAAAAAACACTACTCCTCTATTAGGGACCTGATTTCAGGCGCTTTATCAAAGGCTTTGGCCACGCACTGCTTCACCTCATCCACTGTGAAAGAGCCTATTCCGCCCTTTTGCATGGCGTTTAAGGTGTCTGTGGTGGTTACAGTCAGTCTTGCGTCTGATGCATATTCCTCATCCATGTCTGCGTCAAGCAGTATTTTGGAGCCTATTTTCGTGAAGGTTATTGGCACTGGCGTACATGTGACTGGAAGTTTTCCGTCCCACTGCCCGCGTATCACATTACCATCCTCGAATTTCGGCATCTTGCAGTCTAAAAGCGCTGCAGCAGCTGCTATTCCGCCGGCGTCGATTAAGTTCCCGTCGTGGTTGAGTATGTGAACGTCTATGTAGACCATCCATACCTTGTCCGCCTCTATGTAGAGTTTGTCAAAGTCTATGCAACCGGATTCCCTTATTCCCCTGTCGATTACCCGCGATACCTCGATTGACCCCTCACGTGGGGGGCCTGACTCGAATGTCGGGTGTGCGATAGGCCTGAACTCAGCTGATGTGGACATGACCCCAGATGTGGGTGAGTCGGGGTATGGTGTTCCAACCATCATGCTTATGCCAGCCAGTACTTCGGTGTCTCCGAGTTTCACATATGCTGAGCCGCATGCTTTGTCGTCTACGTAGTTTTTGATTATCTTAAGCGGCCTGTGTTCTTCGAGCGCTCTTCCACTTACACGCTTTTCCTCTTGTGAGAGGAGGTTCATTATGTAGTCTCTTTTGAGGTAGTATTCTATGTTCATTGTTGCACCTCCTTTGAGGTTAGTGTCTCCTTCATCATCTCATACACCTTCATGCATCCTCCGTGCGCTAGGTCGAATGCTTTTTCGAATTCCTTGTGTGTTAGTTTTCCGTCCATTTGCAGAAGTACTACGTCACCGGTTCCTGGCGTTATCGCAAGTGGCACGTCTGCTGATCCGAAGTTGTCCTCTTCTTTCATAAGATCTAGGACTACTTCGTCGCCTGCTTTTCCTGCAGCGCATGCGACGACTAGGTCTTTCATGGGTATTCCAGCGTCAGCGAGCGCAAGTGATGCGGCTGTTAATCCGACACATCTTGTGCCAGCGTCTGCTTGGAGTATCTCGACGAATACGTCGATTGCTGCGTTGGGGTAAAGGTTTGTCTCAACGACTTTTGACAGGGCTTCAGAGGATATCTTGGATATCTCGACGCTTCTTCTGTCTGGTCCCGGCCTTTTTCTGTCATCTACCGAAAAGGGGGCCATGTTGTATGTGAGCCTTACTGTGGCTTCGGTCGGGTTCTGCAAACGTTTTGGGTGCATTTCACGCGGTCCGTAGACTCCTGCTATGACCTTGTTTTTGCCCCATTCAACGTATGCTGAGCCTTGCACATTCTTTAAGACCCCTAGTTCCATCTTTATGGGTCTTAGTTCATCCACTTTGCGTCCGTCTAGGCGGACGCCATTTTCTATCAGTTTTATATCGCTTTTTCCGCTCATTTCCATCACTTCAACTACTTGATTTTGATTTCAAAAATTCACCCATCCGGTCTGTTAGACCTGACGTGTATGCTTCCGCCTCTATCTTGCGTATTGCAGCAACTGCGAGGGGTATGTTACCTTCTTTTATCCATATGAGGCCGTTTTGGCCGACTGATATCCGGGATTTCGTGTAGTTTCTCACAATCTCTATCATTGATTTTTTCTTCCCGATTATCCTCGGAACCCTTGCTGCTTTCACACTCATTATGTAGCTTGGCCCTAAAAGCCGGGGTCCTATGAGTTGTGCTTCCTTGACTTCATCAACTGAGGATATTTTCGCGCTCACTATGTCTCCGAGATTGTATTTTTCCGGCTCAGGCGGGTATTGTCTTGGGCTGTCGCGTCCACCTCGGTCGTCTCTTCGGCTGTCTCTTCGGTCGTCTCGTCTGTTGTCTCGTCTGTTGTCTCGTCTGTTGTCTCTTCGTCCGTCTCTTCCGCCGCTTCCTCCAGATTGTGGTCCACGCGTTTTTTCGGGTCTTATTATTCCCTTGTATGGTCCGCCTTTGTCGACTGAGTAGACTCCTCCAAAGTCGTGGTGAACTATGCCTACATCTACGTCA
>CAYXON010000167.1:0-3204 GCA_964467145.1 uncultured archaeon
ATTTAGTGCGTCTGATGCGAGCATTGAGCAGTGCATCTTTATCGGGGGAAGGCCGTCAAGGGCTCCTGCTATGTCTGCCTTTGTGAGTTTCAGGGCGTCCGCTATGGTTTTTCCCTTGGCGAGCTCAGTTGTCATCGAGGAGGTGGCTATGGCTGCAGCGCAACCGAGTGTTCTGAATTTTATGTCCGATATTACCTCGGCTCCTTTGTCGTCTTTGCCGACTTTGATGTATACCCACATCACATCTCCACATACTGGGTTTCCGACTTCCCCGACTCCGTCTGCGTCCTTTATTTCCCCGACGTTTCTGGGGTTTTGGAAGTGTTCCATCACTTTTTCGCTGTACATTTTATCTTGCTGTCGGGCTTATTGCCCTTAGTTTTTGCACCTCTTCTTTGAGGCATTCTATGAGATAATCTACTTCTACCTCTTCTGTTTCGATGCTGTTTGAAAATCTGAGGCTTGAGTGTGCTTCCTCTGGTGGTATGCCCATCGCGGTGAGTACGTGGCTTGGTTGCAGGCTTTTTGACGAGCACGCGGATGCTGTTGAGCACATTATGCCTTTGGCGTCAAGGCGGAGGAGTAGTGATTCTCCTTCGATGCCCTGAAATCTGATATTTGCGTTGTTGCATAGCCTGTTCTCTTTTGGGCCGTTGAGTATAGTGTTTGGTATCTCGGCTATTGCTTTTTCGATTAGTCTGTCGCGTAGTTTTGTCATCTTCGCTATTTGTTTTTCGCCTGTGAGTTGCGCGGCTTTTGCGAATCCGACTATCGCGGGTATGTTCTCTGTTCCGCTTCTCATCCGTGATTCGTGGCCGCCTCCGTGTTCTGTGGGCTCTATTTTGGTGCCTGCCTTAACGTATAGTGCGCCGACGCCTTTGGGTCCGTGTATTTTGTGGGAGTTAACTGTGACAAGCGAGAGTTCCTGTTCTTTGACGTCTATTTTTGTTTTTGTGAATGATTGGCACGCGTCTGTGTGCAGGGGCACCCCGTGTTCTTTGGCTATTTTGCCGAGTGTTTTGAGGTCTTGTATTGTGCCGACTTCGTTGTTTGCGTGGACTATCGAGATTAGTATGGTGTCTTTTCTTATGGCTTTTTTGAGGTCATCTGGATTTATGAACCCTTCTTTGTCGACTCCCAGATATGTTACATCGTATCCCTGTTTTTCTAGCCACTTGAGTGAGTTGAGTATTGAGGGGTGCTCTATTTTGGTGGTGATGATGTGTTTGCCGCGGTCTTTGTTTGCGTATGCGACGCCTTTTAGTGCGAGGTTGTTTGATTCTGTGCCGCCTGATGTGAATATTATCTCCGATGGGTGTGCACCTATTTTTTCGGCGATTATTTTTCTGCTTTCCTCAAGTGCTTTGTGGGATTCCCTGCCCATCGCGTGTATTGATGAGGGGTTGCCGTATTTTTCGACCATGTAAGGGAGCATGGATTGTGCCACTTCTTCTGTGACCCTTGTTGTTGACGCGTTGTCGAGGTATATCTTATCCACAAAAACCACCTACTTAACAATTGTTAAGAACTTCTTTGTATTAATACTTTGCAGTAACCATTTGGTTATGTGTCTTTATTAGGTTTTTAACACGATTATGTTGGTTAGCCCTCTTCTACGTCTTTCGACGAGTCTTCTGGATTCGAGGCTGTCGAGTGTTCGTGTGACTTTTACCTTGGTCCAGCCTGTTTTTTCGACTATCTCAGCCTGGAACATCGTACCTTCAGCCCCCATTAGGAGCTGATAAATCTCTTTTTCCTCTTGTTCGAGGGTTTTGAGCTTTTGTTCCCACATTTGCTTGTCTTTTTTGAAGTCTGCTATGGAGTCTTTTTTGACGTATAGTACTGCGCCTATGAGAAATATGAGAAATATCCCTATGAAGCCGACGTATACTAGGGGGTGTATTTCAAAGGGTATCATACTGCAGAAGTCTCCGCAGGTGCAGGATTGTTCGCTCATGTCTCCGAGCGTCTGCAGGTAGTACATCTGCAAGCCGACGAGGGCAATGGATGATATCATCAAAATCACGCTTATCTTCCGTAGGGTGAATAGTTCGGTTGTCATTTTTTGTTTGTTAGGTGGGTTATTATCTTGCATTTGCGGCATATATCCTGGCTTGATGGCTCACCACATAGTTCGCACGCCCTTATCTTGTTTTTGTCGTGTGCTTTCGTGAGCTCTGGGGTGATTTTTAAAAATGATCTGACTATGTTTTCCTTTGCTTTCGGGTTGGTTTTCTGAAGTTCGTTGAGGATTTTTTTGACGTGAGTCCTGAATGAGTCGACAGAGCATGGACACGGGTCGTAGACGACTGGAAACCCCATCTGTCTTGAGTACTTCTCTGTTTCCTCCTCTGTTATGAAGTATAGGGGCTTTATCCTCTGCACGAACAGTGGGTCGGGGCGTATTCCGCTTTGCGGGCCGAGTCTTGCGCTCCGCTCTATGTTGCCTTGTAGGAAGTTCATGAGGTATGTCTGGGCTTCGTCGTCAAGGTTGTGACCTGTTGCTATCTTGTCTGCCTTTAGTTTTTTCGCCCATTTATTGAGTATGCTGCGTCTTATGACCCCGCAAATTGTGCAAGTATTTAGTTTTATCCCTTTTTTGTCGAGTACGTCTTTCATGTAGCAGACTGAGCACCCGTACTCGTCTCTCATGTGTATGGTGTGGAGTTTTATGTTTTTCTGCTGGCAGAATTCCTGTATGTTTTGCTGGTTTTTTTTGGAGTATTCGCCGAGCAGCTGGTCTATGAGTATTGCTTCTGTGTCGTATCCTAGTTTGTGGAGGGTATAGAGTGCGGTTGTGGAGTCTTTGCCGCCTGATACTGCAACGAGGACTTTGTCTTTTTTGTTTATGAGTTTGTGCTCGCGTATGGTGTTTTTGACTTTTTCCTCGACGTAGTCTGTGAACTCTTGCTGCATTGTTTTTTTTACTGGCCTGTGGCGTTTATTTTTTCTGCAGCTGCTGAGCCGTCTTTGAGGTCTTTTATCGCGTATCCTTTGGCGAGTACCTGGTCTCTTATTTCGTCGGCTTTAGCCCAGTTTTTCTCTTTTCTTAATGTGTTTCGCTCTTGAATGAGCTTTAGTATGTCTTCTGGCACATCATCTGTTGATGTGTCTAATTCTATTCCAATAGCCTTTAGAACTTCATCTAATGCTTCTGCCAGCGCTTGCGTGTTTTCGAGTTTTTTCTCTTCGATTCCCTTGTTT
>CAYXON010000168.1:0-3196 GCA_964467145.1 uncultured archaeon
ATTCACAACCCCAGTCAACCTTGCTGGGCTTCCAGCAGGCAGCGTACCAGCAGGGGATGTTGGAGGCGTCCCCACAGGCCTTCACGTAATAGGAAAACCACTTGATGACCAGAAGGTCCTTAACGTCATGCACGCGGTTGAGGAGAATTAATTATTTTCGCTCTCTTATTTCCTCGAGGATGTCCATCTGTATCTGCTGTATCTGTATGAGGTTCTTCCACTGGTGTTTCAAAAGCATGTCGATTTTCTCGTTAAGGTGCTGTATCTCAAGCTCAGCTTTCAGGTTGATTTGGTAGTCGCTTCTGGCCCTCGCCCTGTCCCTGTCCTCCTGCCTGTTCTGACTCATCATAATAATCGGCGCCTGTATGGCTGCAAGACAAGAAAGGCAAAGATTCAATAGTATGAACGGGTAGGGGTCAAACCCCCTGTTTGAGAGAAAAATAAAGTTGATTACTATCCACACCATTAAAATTCCAAAAAAGAAGGTGATGAACGTCCAGCTGCCCCCGAACTCAGCTATCTTGTCAGAGAGTCTGTCCCCCCAGCTGAGTTCTCCCTCAAACTCCTCAACCGGGTTTTCAGCAAGTGTCTCGTGCTCCTTTATGCTTTCGATAACTTCTTTTTCAAGCGTTGATATCTTCCGGTGGTCTTCTTGAAGAAGAGACCTTATGTATTCTGAGCGATGGATGTCCATGCACGAGGTGCATATGAGCTTGTCTTGTGTGAAGCTTGGAGTCTTACCCTGTATGAATTCTAGAAGTGTCGGCCTTACCAGCTCGCCGACAGTAAGCTTTTTTGATATGCATTCTTTACCGCATATGCCGCATATTCCGTAGCTTCTGGTTGCCACCATCATAATTGTCCTGTTCCGGTTTAAATAGGTTTTTTGTCAGCTTTTCTTTTATGCTGCCAATTAGTTAAACATGGTGCTTGAGAGCGTCGTAGTTCCTCAAAGCTGGGAGAAACACCCTCGCAGGATGTTCATAATAGGATTCTTCTACTCCGTTATAGGACTGGTTCTAGGGTATTTCGTCTTCGGAAAGCACGCAAGCATTGCGTCGGTTTTTTTGTGTTCGATGCCCCTTGTCGTTGTGATGTATAAGGCACTACTTGATGAGGAGGTCAAGGAGATGGAGCCCTGCTGCGAGTACGCGATAATGCGCGAGCACACCCACATACTCATGTTTTTCATCTACCTGTTCCTAGGCGTCGTATTCTCCTACGCCCTTTGTTACGCTTTTTTACCACCTGAGATAATCGAGCCGCTTTTTAGCATGCAGGTTTCCGCCATAAACTCGATATCTGAGGCGACATTGTCTGGTGCTGCGGTGTCCGGGTGGGGCAGCATCTCACGGATTGTTTCAAACAATATTGTGGTGCTGTTTTTCTGTGTAGTCTTCTCGTTCCTTTACGGGTCTGGGGCAATATTCATACTGATACTTAATGCCTCAGCGATTGGGGTTGCAATCGGGAGTTTTGTGCGGGAGGCAATCCACGCCCTTGCGCAGGTCGGGGGTCAAAACCAGTTTCTCGACTATTTCGTGGTTGTGCCCATTAGTCTGACATATCTCGTTCACGGTATTCCAGAGGTCATTAGCTATTTTCTGGGGGCTCTGGCGGGAGGCATAATCTCATCCGCTGTTGTTAACCACCACGTGAGATCCCCAAGGTTCAGGCAGATAGTCCTTGACTCACTGGATTTGATAATCCTCTCTCTGGTAGTGCTTTTGGCCGCAGCCTACACCGAGGTTTATATTACCCCAAATCTACTATAATCTTTCGGGATGAAACATTATCTCACATCATATGCTGCTTTTGCATCACTCATCCTGATATTTTGTGCATTTTCTTCAGCCCAGTCCGACGTCAAGGTCCAGATACTAAACAGCCCCCCAAAGGCTCAGACAGCATCCGCAACCTCTGTTGTGAAGGACTCATCAACATACGTTGTCTGGTGCAAGGCATTGTTTGAGGATTTAAACAGCGTCGCTGACCTAAAGTCAGCCAAAGCATATGTCGGCGTCTCATCAGCTGATGCGATACTTAAGCCCAAGGTTGCGGACTTCCTAGTTTCCGAGAAAAAATCAATAACTGAGCAGGAGCTTCTCGCAGGGTTTGTACTAAAAAAAACCGACCCCGAAGGTTTCTGGGCGTGCGAGGCAGAGGTCGCAGACACCGCAAAGGACAAGGCAACAGCCAAGGCGATGTTCACCGTCTTTCCATCCACATGTTCAAACAATGCAGTTGACGCAGGCGAGCAAGACGTTGACTGCGGCGGACCATGCATGCCGTGCTCATGCAAAAACAAAATCATTGACGAAGCAGAAGACGGCGTTGACTGCGGAGGAGACTGCGGCTGCTGCACCAAATCCGGAGAACTAGATGTTTACCTCCTAGAATCCGCTGTTGAGGGAGATACTTTAACTGCTGCGGTGAGCTCATCCGGGTCTGGCGTGAAATCCCTTATCAGGGTTACAAAACCAAGCGGCGAATGTGTGGTACTCTCAACAGACGATGGTGGGGTGCTGGAGTTCACGGTTGATTCTCCAGGTAAATGGATGATAAATGCAGACCTTTACGGTTACCGGGGCGGTGCGGCGGCGTGCGAAGTTAAGGCAGACCTCACAATATACTTTGCTGCTGCGGCAGTTGTCGTCGTCTTGCTTTTAGTATTCATAATAATCCTAAGCAGGAAGAGACAGCAGAAAATTAGGTACCGGGTATAACTGGATTGTGTTAGTTCTCCTTCAGCCAGTCCACATCCGACATGTAAAGTTGCCGTATGTCGTTCATGCCAAGAGATAGTGTGACGACCCTGTCAAGGCCGAGGCCCCACGCAAGCACTGGGCAGTCAAATCCGAGAAGCGGTTTCACGACTTCTGGCCTGAACATTCCCGCACCCCCAAGCTCTATCCAAGCCTTCTTCTCAGGCATGTAGACCTCTGGTTCGACGCTCATCTCAGTGTAGGGGAAATAGCCTGGCCGGAACCTGACTTTTTTGAATCCCATCTCATCGTAGAATTGTTTGAGTATCCCAAGAAGATTTGTGAAATTGGCGGCAGGGTCTGCGACTATCCCCTCCACCTGGTAGAACTCCGGCAAGTGCTTGTAGTCCACTGCCTCGTTTCTGAATACTTTTCCGATACTGAATAATTTGACTGGTAAATCCTCTTTTTTTATCTTCGCGAGGTGTCTT
>CAYXON010000169.1:0-3176 GCA_964467145.1 uncultured archaeon
CGGGTGAGAAGTATCTGGGCGATGTCGTATCCTGCTGCTGAAAATACTTTACCGTAGGCTTTCATAAGCTCGTTTTGGCCGACGGCAGCCGCAGCCTGTAGCATGTTGATGTCTCGGGGCCTTCTTTTCAGCTCTAGTTTTTTTATCCCTGCTGCGATGGCGCCTGAGGAGACTATTATCACATCAACTCCCCTTTTTTTGAGCTCTATTATTTCTTCTGCGATTTTTTTTATCTTGCTACCGCTGAGTGTGAGGTCTTCGGATATGCTTGCTGTGCCGACTTTTACCACAGCCCTTTTTAGTTTGGAAAAGAGTCTTCCGCGTTCCATGATAAGAAGAAATTAGGCTGGGGGGTTTAATTAATTAAAAGGGAGAAAAAAAGGGGTTTTGAGAACCTGCAAGGCGCAGGTTCTCAGTTGTTTTTAAGATGTTTTTAGCAGGTTCCTTCGATGTTCTTAACGCCTGTGAAGGATATGTCCACTATGTTGTGTGTTATGTCTGTGTAGGTTACCACAACTGGTAGGATATAGTCGTTGCCTGCTGTGCAGACTGCTATTGTCTCAGTTACTGTTGCGGTCTTTCCAGGTGATAGTGTTATCGGCCCGGGAGTGGTTGCTCCGCCTACTACTGCTTCTCCACCAACTGTTATGGCTGTTACCTCGACTGTGTAGTCTTGGTTGTTTCTTATGACTAAAGTTGAAACTGCACCGTCAACGATTCTCCAGGTGGTCATGCCTATGTCTGCGCTTCTCCAGTAGGCTTTTGACGCTGTTACTGTCGCGCCTCCTCCGAGGTCTATAAAGCCGCCTAAGACGGTCACTACAATCAATGCTACTACTACTACAACTGCTAATATCACTAGGTATTCCGTAGAAAGTTGTCCTTTTTTCATTTTTTTTTATTAACACCTCCTAAGTGTCTATATTTAATTTATTTTAGGTGTTTATAAGTTATTCCTAATGTCTATCTGGGGTTCTTTTTTTATAGAGGGCTTTGATTAACTCCTAAGCGATATCTGTAAAATCCTGTCGTTGTTGGAATCAAAGCTCTATAGCAGGTTTTGATTAGGGATAATCAAAACCTTCTATAGCATGTAGGCTTTTACTGCGTGTCTGACGATGTAAAATATTGTGAGACTCATTGGGACTATCACGAATGCGTATCTTATCCCGTATTTCTCTTTTCCGGAGTTTATGACTCCTATTAGCATGCTGGCTATCGTTGAGGTGACGGCGATGGTTATTGTGGACATGTTGATTAGGTAGTCTACGCTGAATGATTCGCTCACCATCATCCCCATCCCAAGCTCTTCTGCGGCCGACCCTGTGAATGAGGATTTCATTTCGTTGAGCCTTTCTGTGAAGTGTATGCTCACGTTCATGAGTATGGGGGTTCCTATCATTATGACCATGAGTATCAGTACTGTGTATGTTTTGGTGCTTGATTGTAGTTCTTTTCTGAGGCTTATGTTGTCGTTTATGTCTCTTGCGGTTTCCTCAAGTATTGTGGCGAGGTGCCCGCCCGATTCTATGCTTCTTATGAATAGTTTTACTGCTCTCTCAAGCGCTGGTAGTCTTATGTCTTTTGATATGTCTTTTAGCGCATCTGAGAATGAGCCCGTCCCCAAGGCCTTGGTTGTGGCTTTGTCCAGCGCTTTTTTAAGCACTTCGAACTCGTCTCTTGCTGCGAGTTTCATCGCCTGAAATGGGGTCATGCCGGCTTTTATGTTGGAGCTCATGAGTTGTAGCGCGTTGGGCAGGTCTTCTTCGACAGCTTGCGCCCTTTTTTCCGCTATGAAAAAGGGTATGTTGAATGCTCCTATCATGTATACGAAGAAGGCTAGTGCAGCAAGTATTGTGAACAGTAGTTGGTCGCCGTAGTTTCCGAGGTAGAATATTGTGAGCGCTATTATTGTCCCGAGTGCGAGGGATTCCCCTAGCCATACTTCTGCGGTGATGTTTATGTCTGCGTACTTGAGAGTTTGTCGCATCTCTTCGACGTATGCTTGGGGGAATATCTTCGAAAGGCTTATGTAAATTCTTCTCATATGTACACCACCGGCCTTCTGCTTTTTATGAATTCCATAAGGGACAGTTGTATGAAAAAGCACACTGGCAGAATTATCAGAAATGCCTTGTCTCCGACGCTTACCCCTAGAAATGGGCCTAGGACGATTATTAGGGTTGTCGCTATTGTGGGGACTACTACTGCGAAAAGCAGGTACATGAGTATCATTATGTTGAGTTCTTGCGCGTATGAGCGTATCTTGTTTTTCCGCTCCTGTGTCAGATCCCTTGTGAGCTCCCTTAGTATGCCCTCTATTGATGAGCCGCTTCTCATGGAGTTGACTATCTGCCATAGGCTGTTTCTTAGGTGTTCGCTTTTTGTCTTTAGCGCGAGTTGTTCCATCGCATCCTCAACTGGTATGCCAACGTTTGAGTCGCCGACTATTTTTTTGAATTCCTTTGAGACTTCCCCGTATCCTGAGTTTGCGACGCCGTTTAGCGCAAGATATATTGAGGCGCCGCTTGAGACCTCAAGTAGCATGTCCTTTAGCGCGTATATGAGGTCACGCTCCATTAGTTCTGCTTTTTTGCCTGACAGGACGCTCGGGTAAATGAGGAGGACCATGAAAAATAGCATGAATACCATGGTTCCCGACATTGCAGACATGGTTATTGCTTTTTGTAGTTCGGCTTTGACTGCAATTAGCAGGACTATCATGAGTACTGTGATGAATACTGCCATGACTGTGGCTGAGAGTATTGACGCTCCGATGTATTCGTCTGGTTTTACTTTGAGCTCTGCTTCTGCAAGGTCCCTGTGCAGGGATGGCATAATTTTTGCGAGCTTTCCTGTCAGTCCCCTCAAGCTTGCGGTGATTTCTTTGGCTTGGTCCAGGGGAACCAGCATAAGTGGGACCTTATCCATGATTTGAGTATATTTTTTGTCTCTGATGTGTTAAATACGTGCCGGCGCCTACTTGTCTTTAGTGTTCTTCATCATCTCAGAAAATATCTCATCGCGCGTCTTTTCGGTCGGTGTTTGCTGGGGTTTTGGCTGTGTCTGCGTTTCCTCAATCTGTTGTGGGCGTGTCGGGGGTTGTGGTGGTTGGCCTATCTTCTTTAGGACTTTTTCAGGGTCTTTGTAGTAGTCGTCCATTACGTTTCCAACGT
>CAYXON010000170.1:0-3175 GCA_964467145.1 uncultured archaeon
AAGTTCCTCGACGGTCTGCCCCTTTTCCACTATCATGGGTTGTGTGTAGTCTGCTTTTCCGCCTTGGGGTTTGAGGTATATTCTTATGAAGGTTAGTTTGGAAAATATTATCTCCTTGAGTCTTTCGAGGTTTTCCCCGCGTTCGGCTGATATTGGCAGGTATCCCTTTGGGAATTTGGTGTCTGGTTTGAGGTCGGTCTTGTTCACGACGACGATTGAGGGGAGGTAGACTCGGTTACCCCATAGCGCGTCTATGAATTCATCGTCTGTTATCTCCTCACGTATTATCACCTGTGCGTTGTGCATCCCCTTGGTCTGCAGTATGTTCATCGCTGTTTTGTCGTCGAATTTTTTGGTCTTGCATGTGCGCGTTATTGTTATTCCTCCTCTGTCTGTCCGGTTGATTGTGACGTCTGGTTTTTTCTTGTCAAGGCGTATTCCGATGTTTTCGAGTTCTTGTTTTATGACTTCACCCACCTCCATCCTTGTGACATCAAGGACTATGATTACCACATCCGCGTTTCTGACCATTGAAAGCACTTCTTTGCCGCGCCCTTTTCCGTCTGCTGCACCTATTATGAGTCCTGGCACGTCCAAAAGTTGTATCCTCAGGCCTTCGTACTCAAGCATCCCAGGTATGACGTCAAGGGTTGTGAACTCGTAGTCTGCGACCTGGCTTCTCGCGTTTGTTAGCTTGTTCAGAATCGTTGATTTTCCAACTGATGGCAGCCCCGCAAATATTATTGTCGCGTGACCCTCCTTTTTTATCCCGAAACCAAGGCCCTTGCTTTTGCCCCTTTTGCGGGTCTCCTGCTTCTCCTTAAGCGCCGCAATCTTGGCCTTTAGCTTTCCTATGTGGAGCTGGGTCGCCTTGTTATATTTGGTGGTCTCTATCTCATCCTCAAGCTCCTTGATTTTGGCGTTAATGTCCATGACCTTACTGAATACATTAAAAGACACAAGATAAAATACGGGTTTATTTTTCCTCTGCTCTTGCCTCAAGGGTTTATTAAAGATTTCTCTTGTATTGTGTGAGTCACTTGGATTGGCGGTTGGGGCGCAATAACTCGGAAAGTGAGCGCCCCAGCCGCGCAAACACTCTATGAATATACGCCGGATGGTATTATCCTCTTTTTTGGAGTTCAGCGTTTATCTGCTCCACCATCATACTTAACCTGAATCCGTCTTTGTGCCATATCCTGACATCTATTCCCTCACCTCTTAGTCTTTCGAATTCAGGTTTGTGCATCTCTGGGTTGCTTGAGTATAGCATGCAGATAACGGTGTTCGGCCACCTTCTATGTAGTTCCCTGACGACGTCGGTGCCGAGCATCCTGCCCCTCAGTTCCTGATCTACTAATACGGCGTCTGGTGGGCTGCCGACCGCCTCAATGACATCAAATAGTCGTTCACCGCTTGAGTAGTACCCCTCATACTCCCCCGCATATCTCTCCCAATCGCGTAGTCTTTTCTCGGCTCTGACCATACTTTCTGGTGCATTGTATCTTTTTATGCCTCCTACTAATTCGGTGTTCGCGGTTAGGAGCCTGTGTATCTCGTTGTCTTCTACAACTGCAAGGGTGACCTCTCTTAAGACAGAAAGATTCTCCTCACCACTCCTTAGCATGTATCTTTCTTCGACATAAGCTGCTATGGCATATACGTCATCTATGTGATTGAATGCATGGTCTGGGTCTGTCATGAATACGTCGCGCAACTCCTCTTCAGTTTCACGCCTTTTCCAATCCGCTGATGCAAGTGTCCGGTTCTGTCTATATCTTTTACCTACCTGCATCATCTCGTCAAGCACCTCGCCTGAGGTGGCCCTTGATATAGTGTATGCCGTATCTGCAGCCTGTCTTGCCTGAACACTTCTTGCTGCACTGCCAATAGAGCGTCTGGTGCCGCCAATTGAGTATCTGTCTGCATCTCTTTTTAGTTGCGTTTTAACTTCCTCCGCTATTTGAAAGACGTCAACGAAAACCTCATCGTTTGGATATTCTCTTTCAATTTGCTGCAGGATGGCGTCTTTTCCTATGTATCTGCTCCAGGCGGCTCCTCGAATGTATGGCATCACAATCTCCTTTATTCTTCTTCCGTCTTCAGTTGATGGGTTGACTTCAGCTTCGATGTGTTGGGCGAATTTTGTATGTATCAAGGGTCTTCTCAGAAGGTTTCCGGCGTCGGTTGTTATCAGAAACAGTATGTCCTCACGAGTTAGGTCTACAGCATGTAGGTCGTGTTTTTTCACAAAATCGAATATTGTCTTAAAGTTCCCAAAATTTTCCTCCTTTTCACCAGATAATATCAATTTCCTCATACCTGCATCTTGCATTAAAAGTCTTCCAAGTGCGGTCTCCCCCCGTATCACCTGGTCTATCTCAGACTTAAACGGGTGATTTCCCACTTCAAACTCTTTTAGGAGGTCGTCAACCTGCGCCACAGGTGGTTGTCTTTGCCGTCCTCTGGCATACTTCATATAAATGTTTTATCATGATTGGAATAAATCTCAAAAGTAGACAGTCATAAAGGATAAAATGGGGGCATTACTTTTCCCACACAATTAACTCACCAGTTTATTAACGCCCCAGCCGCGCAATAATCAGTTATCTGCTTTTTATCGTCGCTGAGACGATGTAGTGGTTTGTGCCTGCGTCTTCGACATCGTCTTCTATATCGTATCCTACTACGTTGTCTTTGAGTTTTTCGCTGACTATTATGCGGTCAAACGCGCATTTGAGGTCTTTTGTGGTTCTCTTGCCGTCTCTTATAATCCACTGCCATCCGATGAAGTCTTTCGGCGGCGTATTATAGTAATCGCAGTCGGCGTTCAATGAACCCACAACGACATCATCGCCATTAAATTCGTCATCTTTCAAACGCAGCTCCAGGGACGCTATCTCAACCTCAGCATCAGACGGCAGCGTATTGAGTGCTGTGACCATGAACTCCCACCCCCCTCGTCTGAAGACGACGCTATACGGCGGCCACTCAAAGACTTCACCACCCAATTCCAGGCTGAAATCCCTCACACCAGCAACGTCCAAGCCGCGGTAAAGGATTCCGTATTGTCTTTTCGTTGAAACCCCGCTTCTCGCAGACACAAGGCACCTGTATCCGCGCATCATCTTGCAAACTTCGGAGAATGCGCCGCCTGCGTCGTCGTCGCCCCCCG
>CAYXON010000171.1:0-3157 GCA_964467145.1 uncultured archaeon
GGAGGAATAGTTTTACTCTGTTTTGAAGGAGTACCCGCAAGTTTTCGCATCTTCTATGTCCTCTGGCGTTAAGGGGAAATTCCTGCATATTACTGGGCGTAGTGAATATGTCCTGCAGCGTCTGCCTTTTTTGTCGTAGGCTATACAGCCTGAGCAGCAGCTGCCGCAGCGTATGCACTCGCCAACCCGCTTCTCATGCATTCTTTTGACGTGGCTTCTTCTGAGATACCAGTTGATTCTCCGCCTGAACCATCCATGCCGCATTTTAGAACGATATATTTAGTCTCCAAAGGGATATAAGTGAGTGTGAGATTAGGAGTATTATTTTCAGGCGGCAAGGACTCTTGCCTTGCAATGCAAAAGGCGAACGCAGGAAACGAGATAGTCTGTCTCATATCGGTTTTCTCAGAAAATAAGGAGAGCTACATGTTCCACACCCCAAACATCAGCATAGTGAGCCTGCAGGCTAAAGCCATTAATTTGCCGATTATAAGAAAGGCCACTGAGGGCGTTAAGGAGAAGGAGCTTGACGATTTGAGGGATGTGATAGCTGATGCTGTCAGGCTCTACGGTATTGAGGGGATAGTGACCGGCGCCCTGGCGTCAAACTACCAGCGGGAGAGGATACAAAAACTATGCGACAGACTTGGGATTTCCTGCGTCAACCCCCTTTGGGGCACGGACCAAGTAAAGGTTCTCAATGAGCTTGTTGACCTTGGTTTTGAGGTCATGATATCTGGGGTTTTCGCCTACCCACTGGGTGAGGACTTGCTCGGCGCCAGACTAGACAAAAAGATAATAGGGGAACTCACAGGATATGGGGAAAAATATGGGATTAACCCAGCTGGCGAGGGTGGGGAGATAGAGACAACAGTGCTTGATGCCCCGTTTTTCAAAAAAAAGATTGTTGTGCTGGATTATGAGAAGATGTACAGGAACAATGCTGGAACATACAGTGTATTGGACGCCAAACTAGCTGATAAATAATTTATATTATCCCAGGAGGTGCCTGGTTTCTTTTGAACTCGCTTTTTTTGATTGCGTCAAACACCCACGACACAGTCTTCTCGTCATAGCCTTTTTTCACTATCTCTTTTTTCGCAAGTCCCTCGTCGAGGATGAGCTCTAGTATGCCGTCGAGGATGTCGTATGGTGGGAGGGTGTCCTGATCCTTTTGGCCTGGTTTTAGCTCAGCTGATGGAGATTTTTTGATTATTGATTTGGGGATTACCTCCGAGTCCCTGTTGATGTAGTCTGCTATCGCATATACCTGACCCTTTGATATGTGAGCTATGGGGGCAAGACCCCCTGCGAGGTCGCCGTATAGTGTCGCGTACCCGGCGTATGCTTCGCTTCTGTTTCCTGTTGCGAGCACGAGGTGGCCGAACTTGTTGGAGAACGCCATTAATATGTTGGCCCGGATTCTCGCCTGCAAGTTCTCCTCAGCAGCACATGGTTTCGTCCCAGCAAAGTGCGGCTCAAGAGTCTTGATATAGAGACTGAAGATTTCTGTTATAGGTATGGTCTTGCATTCTATGCCGAGGTTTTCTGTGAGTTTTTTGGCATCAACGAGGCTGCCCTCAGATGAGTAGGGGCCAGGCAGTCTGATACCGAGCACGTTTTCCACACCCAACACCTCGCAAGCAAGGCAACACGTGACTGCCGAGTCTATGCCACCAGACAGTCCGATGACTGCTGTTGTGAATCCGTGTTGTTTGGCGTAGACCCTAATGCCAGATACTATCTCGTCATGTGCCTTTTTTGCTTCAACTCTGTTTGACACCTTAAAGTAAAGAAGAAGATAAAATAAAAAAGAAGAAAAAGAAGTTGAGGTGGAGTTTTAGTCCGCCACAACCTGTGTTTTCGCTATCTTGTCCCCGAACCTGAGACCTTCTGCATCGATGAAAGGCATTATCAGATCTATTAGGTTCAACAGGGGTATCACAAGCGTAATGTTTCTGAGTGCTGAGTCCTTGAATCCACAAGGGGATGAGCCGTTGACGACGACCCTCAGCTTCATGAACTTCTTGCCAAGGCTTCTGCCGCCCTTTAGGCCGTCTCTTAGTAGCCAGTAGAGGAATGACAAGAGCATCGCAAGAAGCGATACTGGTATTGTCAAAAAGCTCACCAAAACGGCTATTGTAGAGTCGATCATGCCTGCAACAAAAGACAGGATGAACATTCCAATCATCAACACGAACATGACTGCGAATATTATTACGCAGTCAATCAGATACGCTATTACCCTTTTTCCAACTGGTGCTTTAACCATATTTTATCACCTATATTGTAAGAATTTACTTTCTGGTATAAAAAACACTTTTTTTCAGTGAATCAATATATGTGAGGGCATGCAAGACGACGAAGTCGATGTTTTGACTGGCAAACTATATAAAGAGTTTGAGCGACTTAACAGGGAGCGTTTCGAAGGGGAGATAAAGCCATATAAACTTAGGTTTTCGAGGTATTCCGCTAGAACCCATGGGAGGATAACCTATTGTAGGGGGGAGATTATGATATCCCTTAACATGTACGAGCAGCACGGGTGGGATGCAGTAACCCAGACACTCCTGCATGAGATGACCCATGCACTACTCCATCAGAGAGGCAGCCAAAACAGGCACAGCAAGATTTTCTGGAGGGAATTTGAGGCAAGAGGAGGAGTTAGACAGAGGCTGGATGTGAAGCCTAGGGCCGCCTACGTCTACGCGTGCCCCACCTGCGGAGTCGAGATAGAGAGAATGAGGAAAATAAAAAGGCCTTGGATGCACAGCTGCATAAGATGCGACAAAAACTACAACCCCCGGCACAGACTATACCTTAAACGTGACAAACACCAGAACAGCATAAAGGAAACGAAGACGACAGAGTAGAGAGTGCTCAAATCTTTTTCAGCGGCGGCAAAGGAGACACGTCTGTTGTTGTTTGCTGCGCGACTAGTTGGTTGAATTGGGCTATCATCTCGACTGCGCTGCTGCTGCTTTTTTCCTTGTCTTCTGCGAGTGCTTTGAGCACCCACTCCCTGTCTTGTGGGGTGAGTGGTTCATTGTATCCGAGCATCTGCAGGGCGTATAGTTTCTGCACAAGCTGAGAGGTAGTGTATGTTGAGCGGTCTTTTCTGTCTGACGCTATCTCCCGCCTTATCGCGTAAAGGTCT
>CAYXON010000172.1:0-3139 GCA_964467145.1 uncultured archaeon
TCAGAGGGTTCAAACCACCTTAGCTTCTCTGTCATGGCTTAATTTATATGTTTTAGGTGGTAATAACAGTATCCACCATGAAATACATAATCCTGGTTCCTGACGGCATGGCTGACAGGCCTCTTAGGGAGTTGGGGGGCAGAACCCCTGTTGAGGCAGCCAACACCCCGAACATGGACCACATAACAAGGGCTGGAGTCTGCGGGATGGCCCAAACTTTCTTTGAGGGCTTGCCATATGACAGCTCAATAGCCAACATGTCCATACTCGGATATGACCCCAGAAAATACTTCTGCGGAAGGTCTCCTCTTGAGGCAGCGAACCTCGGCATATCACTTGGGGGCGGCGACATAAGCCTTAGAGCCAACCTAATCACAGTCGGCGACGGTAAAATATCTGATTTCACTGCAGGACACATCTCATCTTCCGAGGGTGCTGAGCTGATTAAGGCATTGAACGACGGCCTTGGACAAGATGGCCTCAGGTTTTATCCTGGCGTGAGCTACAGGAACATACTAGTCTTAAAATCCAATCTCTCACCGAGCCTCGACTTCAAGGCGACTGCCCCCCACGATATCGTCGGGAAAAAATGTGATGAACACAGGGTGTCAGCTAACTCATCTAAGGCGAAGAAGACTGCAGAATTAATCAACAAGCTTGTTGCAGACTCCTGCGAGATACTCGCAGACCACCCAGTCAATGCAAGAAGAATAAAGGGGGGCAAGAACCCTGCAAACAGTATCTGGCTTTGGGGCGCAGGGTCAAAACCGAGCATGCCATCATTTAAGAGCATGTACGGGATAGATGGCTCAATAGTTTCGGCAGTCGACCTATTGAAGGGCATAGGTAAGGTGATTGGGTTGGACGTACTTGACGTTGAGGGCGCCACCGGATACCTTGACACAAACTACGAAGGCAAAGCCGACGCCGCAGTAGAAAGCCTATCAACTGTCGACTTCTCATACGTCCACGTAGAGGCGACCGATGAGTCAGGACACGAAGGCAACATAGAGCACAAGATACAGGCAATAGAGGACGTGGACAAGAAAGTACTTGGTAGAATACTCGACAGACTCGATGGAGAATACAGGATACTGATGATGCCAGACCACCCAACCCCTATTGAGGTTAGAAGCCACACCAGCGAGCCGGTACCCTATGTAATATATAATAGCTCAGAAAAAGGTGCAGACTCAGTCAAATCATTCAGTGAGAAACTGATACGCGAAGGCGGAAGCCTTCCGCCAACCGAGGCCTACAAACTCATGAAAAGCCTGATAAAAGGCTAAAGGCCCTTAAGACCCTCTATTTCTGACTCGTAGTCTTTCTTCTCCTCGTTGTAGCCTGGAGAGTTAGCGCCCATGATGTTTGGGCTGTGGACGCCGGTTATTATCGCTATGACCTCGAGTCTGTCGCCTATTTCAGGGTCTACTCTTGCACCCCAAGTAACTGAGGCATCGGGGTTCAGCTCCTTTGTTATGAGCTCACCCACCCTGTTAGCTTCTCCCAGAGTCAGTTCAGTGCCGCCGGTTATGTGGATTAGCGCGCCTGTCGCGCCCTTGTAGTCGACTTCGAGTAGCGGGTGCTCAAGGGTGTTTCTGACTGCCATCTCAACTCTGTCAACGCCTTCGCCGTCTCCGACGCTTATCACTGCAACTGAGCCGCCGCCCATGACTGAGCGTATGTCTGCGAAGTCAAGGTTGATGAGTGATGCCTCAAGTATTGTTTCAGTGACTCCCTTCACAGCGCGTGCGACTATCTCGTCTGCGACGCTGAAGGCTTTGTCAAGGGGGAGGTTCGGGACGTATTCGACGAGTTTGTTGTTGTCAACGACTATGACTGTGTCTGCGACTCGCCTGAGTTTTTCTATTCCTTGTTTGGCTTTTTCGAGCCTTGCTCTTTCAAGCTTGAACGGGAATGTGACTATCGCCACTACTATTGCACCTAGTTCTTTGGCTATCTCGGCAACGACTGGCGCAGACCCTGTGCCTGTACCCCCTCCCATGCCAGCGACCAAAAACATGAGGTGTGTGCCGTTAAGGACCTCAGACAACTCTTGGCTTGATGCCTCAGCGGCTTTTGCGCCGAGTTCCGGAAATCCTCCTGCCCCAAGTCCCCTCATAAGTTTCGCACCGATAAGGACCTTGGTTATGTCGCCTTGCAGTTTCTGAAGGTCTTGTTTGTCAGTGTTGATTGCGACAAGTTCCGCACCACCTATGCCTATGCGGCTTAGCCTTCGGACGGTGTTGTTCCCTCCGCCTCCGCATCCGCACACGACAATCTTCAGGTGGTCAGCTTCTTCGAACTCGTCATATAAACGTTTTTCTAGCGTACCATTCTGCATGGCTGCGTTAACTATTGAATCCATTTTCTTCCTATTTGAGAATCAGCCAGAAACACAGCCCCACTGATTAAATATTGTCCACAAACCTATTTAAAGCAAATGGTGGAAACCGCATGGATATAGAACTTCTTTTTATATTCTAGTCTTCCCTTCTTCTTCTTTGGCGGACTAGGCAGGGCTGTTAGGCGTAGCCTGTTACCCTCAACCGTCTATAGGGGGTGCTGAGTGCCGGGGGGCGATCATCGGATTCGTGTGTTGGTCCAATCTGGAACCATGAATCCTCGTCTTGCTGGACTGTCTGCAGTTGGAATCTGGTCAGGCCCGGAAGGGAGCAGCCATAACAGTTGCGTGCGGTGCTTGCGAGGTTGCGGGGATGAGAACTGGGTTGGAGCCACCAATCCACGGATTTGGTGAACCACCCCCGAGCGTCCGCCACCTAACTTTTATCATGATATGGCTGATGAAATGTCCTGGCCCTCAGACAGCATTGAGGGTGGGAGAATCCGGGAAGGCACAGGTTCAGGAATAAAAGGATTTCTAAAGATTCTTTTGTCTTTCGCAGATGAGCTAGTACTCCTCGGATTAATAGTCTATATTGTTAGCAGATACTTGGTCTGAACAGGAATCCTTATCCTAATATCACTTTTGACAGGAGCTCAAGGACTATCAATGCGACGACGAACCCGAGTATCATCCGGGGGTCGATTTTAGGCCCGCCCTCATCAACGTCAAAGTAGCGTATAAGCCCCGCACCCTGCGAGACCGACTCCCTCTGCACTTTCTTAAGCGATGGCA
>CAYXON010000173.1:0-3131 GCA_964467145.1 uncultured archaeon
AACGTGTTGGGTGTTAAAAAAGTATTTTCGTGCCATTAAATGACGAGCCCTCCGCGGCGTTTCTCATGTTCTTCAGGTCTCTGCCATCAAGCACTATAGTCGGCGTTTTGGCCCTTTTGATTATCCTAATCGCGGTGTGATCCAGAAGAGGATATTCTCCGGCGTTCACGCCCTCATCCTTGAGAAGATGCATCAGCTCATCTATCGTTATTTCGCTGATTGGCTTAGCGTCCGCATATTTTTTCGGATTCTTGTCATATACTGCGTCAACGTTTGAGGCGTTTATGAAAAGGTCAGCGCCAACCCAGTCGGCGATGAGCGCCGCAACCGCGTCTGTTGAGTGGCCGGGTTCTGTGCCGCCCATCACAAGCACTTTGCCTTTGCCGAAGAGTTTTGCCGCATCATGTATTGTCTCAGGTATTTTCTGGTTGGCTGATGAACCAATCTCCAGGATAAGTTTTTTAGCGTTTTCGCGTGTTGCGAGTATCCCAATGTGGTCGCACTCAGCCCATGAGGCGCCCGCATCCCTTGACTTTTTTATCGCGCACCTTGCAGGCCAGCCGCCCCCGACTACAGCCGCTACCTCGTTATTTTTTGATAACTGAAGCAACAGTTTAGCGACTTCGGAGACATATTTTGTGTCTTGCTGTTCCGGGGCGAAAATGCTGCCGCCTATTGAGAAAACTATCTTCATCTGTATTTAATTAAATCAGGGGGTTAATATTTGTCTGAATATGGGACTTGACCTTCTTGTTTTTGGAGATACCGCAATAGACAACTTCTTCGAAGTTGAGAGGCTCCCGAAAGCTGATGAGTCCGCAGACGTAATCAGGGGCCAGAGGTTCTACGGAGGTATGGGAGCCAACACCGCGGTTTGCGCCAAAAAACTCGGGCTTAACGTGGGGCTTGTTAGCGTTGTCGGAACCGACGCAGACGACTACAGAAACTACATGAACAAACTCGGGATACATATGTACCTTAAGGGCATATTCGGGGAGACCACAAAAAGCATGTTCTTCAAATCAAAAGACGAGCACATAAGCTTCTTCTACAAGGGGGTGACAGAGCAGCTTGACGACCTCGACCCAGTTAAGGAATTCGGGAAAAAACTCCCAAAAGACGTCAAGGCAGTGTATATGGCAAGGACTTACCTAAACATGCAAAAGAGCGTGTGCACAACATACAAGGACGCACTTAAGGTATACAACCCAGGATACGGAACATTCAAGTTTGACAAAACCCCGAGGACGTTCAGGAGCATCGTCAACGCGAGCCAGGTCGTGTTGCTGAACCACCACGAGATAAACCACCTCAAAAAAATAGGATACAACCCATCACCGATGCACGGTCAAACATTCATAACAACCTGCGGTGCGGAAGGCGCAACCATTAGGATGAAAAACACGCAAGTCTCGGTCCCCCCATACAAGACAAAGGCAGTAGATGCCGCGGGAGCGGGTGATGCATTCAATGCGGGATTTATAACAGCAAGGCTCAGAGGTTATGACGTGTTCGAATCGGCGAAGATTGCAAACGCGACAGCTTCTTTTACAGTTGAGAAATGGGGGTGCCAGACTAATTTACCAAACTGGGAACAGGTTATGGAAAGATATGGGAGGATGAAATGAGTAGATGGTACGCGGTTGACGCAGTAGGTGAAGCGTTTGAGAGGGCGAAAACAATTCTAACACCGATTAATATGTCTTTCTGGCTGAGACTCGCGCTCGTCTTTATGATTGCGGGAGGTCTTAGCGGGCTCGGACAAGACAATACAATGAATCTGGACTCAGAGTCTGTCGGCTTGAATGTCCTCGCAGTAGGTTTTGCAGTTCTTGCTGTAGCATTATTTTTTGGTTTTATCATAATGTACCTGTCTGCTGTTTCTGATTTCGTAGTTGTCAAAACACTTTTGAGTGGAAAACTTAATGTTTTAGAATATTTCAAATCTCAGGCAGGAAACGGACTGAAGGTTTTTGGATTACAGCTTATTGGATTAGGCATTATTCTAGGTTCGATTTTCGCGGTCGTGGTCGCTGTTTTAGCAGTAGTCGAATCTGGTATGAGCTTCCTTCTTTTGTTTGCGATGGCTTTTTGCATTGTCGTAGCCGTGCTATTCGGATTGGCTATAGCAGTCATATTCTGGGTTTTGAGGGAGTTTAGTGTGCCTCTGATGCTTGCTAGAGGATATGGTGTCTTGGCTGGTCTTTCAGAGGCTATCAAAATTATAAGGTCTTGCAGCTGGCAGTTCATCGTTTTTTTAGCCATATACCTGGTTTTTGGGGTTGTCTTCGGAATTGCTGTCGCAGTCTTTAGTTTCATAATATATTTCATGATTTTCCTGGTTTTGATTCTTGCAGGGTTTGGCGCCATGATAGGCGTGGGCGACATTATTGCGGGGGGTGTTGGGGGGCTTGACGCGCTAGTCCTCGGAGCAGGGGTGGTCGTGATATTTTTAGTGGAAATATGCGTATCATACGTTACAACCGTGGTGTTTCTGCCTGCGAGCGTGTTCCTCAGATACTTCACCCTCGTGTTTTTAGACAAGGCAACACCGGGACTTGATTTATTTAGCTGTGAGCAGAAAATTAAACAAGACAACGGTGTCGTGAAGGTGTATTAACTATGAAGGCTTTAGTTGTCGGCGGGTCCGGCTACACGGGAGGGGAACTCCTTAGAATACTTTCAGCGCAC
Source organism: uncultured archaeon (assembly GCA_964467145.1). Lineage (GTDB taxonomy): Archaea > Altiarchaeota > Altiarchaeia > IMC4 > SCGC-AAA252-I15 > JAHIYG01. The sequence continues at coordinate 2,692 of CAYXON010000173.1, forward strand.
GAGAACGTTGACGGGATGGCAGCGACCTCAAGAACATACGCTGGGAATAAGGTGTCAGACGTCCACCCGAGCCTTAGAAATGTTTGCGATTTCAAGTTCACAGAATACAACAGCGCCGACGTTGACGCAGACATCGTGTTTTTGGCACTTCCCCACGGTGAGAGTATGAAGGCTGTGCCAGAGCTTCTAAAATTGGGTGTTAAGGTCGTTGACTTGAGCGCCGACTACAGGATATCAGACGCAGCACTCTATGAGAGGTACTATGTCAAGCACGAAAACCCAGAGCTTCTGAAAAAGGCCGTGTACGGGCTTCCCGAACTTTTCAGAAAAGACATAATCGACGCAGACCTTGTCGCAAACCCAGGATGCTACGTGACAGCTGCGCTTCTCGCGCTCGCACCCCTTTCAAAGTTCGCAGACAAGATTGACGCAAAAAAAAT
>CAYXON010000174.1:0-3108 GCA_964467145.1 uncultured archaeon
AGTAGAGGCGATCTGATGTGTCGTAGTCTGTGGATACTGTCTCTGGGTTGTTGTTCACCATTATGGCTTCGTATCCCATTTCCTTGAGTGCTAGGACTGCGTGTACGCAGCAGTAGTCGAATTCGACGCCTTGTCCTATCCTGTTGGGGCCGGACCCTATTACTATGACTTTTTTCTTGTCTGTTCTTTTGGAGTCGTTTTCGTCCTCGTATGTGGAGTAGTAGTATGGGGTGTAGGCCTCAAATTCTGCGGCGCAGGTGTCGACCATCTTGTAGACTGCGTTGACTCCTGCGTTTTTCCTGGTTTTCCTGACGTGCATCTCGTCTGTGTCGAATATGTTTGCGAGCTGCATGTCAGAGAACCCGTTCTTTTTGGCTTTTTCAAATAGTTTTTTTGGTATCTCATCTATTTTCTTGGTCTCTGCCGTTTTTTTAAGTTCTTTTTCTGTGTCGTATATGTTTTTTATTTTTTCCAGAAACCATGGGTCTATCTTGGTGTGTTTGTGAATCTCCTCTATGCTCATGCCGTCGCGTATGGCGTAGTAAAGGTAGAATATCCTGCCTGCTGTGGGTATCTTGAGTTTTTCTATTATCCTATCCTGTGTTCGTTCTTTCTCCCTGTTATTGGAGCATATGCCGAATCTTTTTATCTCAAGGGACCTTATCGATTTTTGCAGCGCTTCCTCGAAGGTTCTACCTATGCTCATGACTTCCCCAACGGACTTCATCTGTGTGAATAGGACTGGGTTGGCTTCTGGGAATTTGTCGAACGCGAACCTCGGGGTTTTGACGACGACATAATCTATCGTCGGCTCAAAGCTTGCTGGTGTCTCGCGTGTTATGTCGTTTGGTATTTCATCCAGTGTGTAGCCGACTGCGAGTTTGGCTGCTATCTTCGCTATAGGGAACCCTGTAGCCTTTGAGGCGAGCGATGATGAGCGGCTGACTCTGGGGTTCATCTCTATGACTACGAGCCTGTCGCTTGTTGGGTGTAGTGCGAACTGTATGTTTGAGCCTCCTGTGTCGACTCCGATTTCCCTTATGACTGCAATTGATGCGTCCCTGAGTCTCTGGTATTCCTGGTCTGTGAGTGTCTGGGCTGGAGCGACGGTTATCGAGTCTCCGGTGTGTATGCCCATTGGGTCCATGTTTTCTATGGAGCATATTATCACGACGTTGTCTGCTTTGTCTCTCATGACCTCGTATTCGAATTCCTTCCAGCCTATGACGCCTTCTTCAATTAGGACTTGATGTATCATGGACATGTCGAGTCCGTGCTGTACTATTCCGTCGAACTCCTGCATGTTATAGGCTATGCCGCCTCCGGTTCCGCCTAGTGTGTAGGCGGGGCGTATTATGAGTGGGAACCCTATATCTTCTGCGAGTTTTTTCCCTTCCTCAATTGTTGTTATGACTCCGCTTTTTGGAACTTCTAACCCTATCTTTTGCATTGCCTTCTTGAAGAGGTCTCGGTCTTCTGCTTTTTTTATCGCTTCAATGCTTGCACCGATTAGTTCGACATTGTATTTGTCTAGTATCCCGGCTTCCCCGAGTTGTATTGTGAGGTTTAGCGCGGTTTGTCCGCCGAGTGTGGGGAGCAACGCATCTGGGCGTTCTTTTTCTATTATCTTCTCAATTGATGCGACTGTCAGGGGTTCTATGTATGTGCGGTCTGCCATGTCTGGGTCGGTCATTATCGTGGCTGGGTTGGAGTTGACTAATATGACCTCGTATCCTTCTTCTCTGAGTGCTTTGCAGGCTTGGCTTCCTGAGTAGTCGAATTCAGCTGCTTGGCCGATGATGATGGGCCCTGAGCCTATGAGCATTATTTTTTTGAGGTCTGTGCGTTTTGGCATTTCTATATTCCCTCCTTTAGCATCTTCACGTATCTTTCGAAGAAGAAGAATGTGTCGTGTGGTCCCGGGGCTGCTTCTGGGTGGTATTGTACTGTGATGAGTGGGTATTTGTTGTGTTTCATACCTTCGACTGTGCGGTCGTTCAGGTTAATTTGTGTTACCTCCATCTCTTTCGGCAGTGTTTTTTCATCTACTGCAAATCCGTGGTTCTGGCTTGACATGAACACGCGCCCGGTCTCGAAGTCTTTTACCGGCTGGTTTGCGCCTCGGTGCCCGAATTTGAGTTTGTATGTTTGGCCTCCCATCGCAAGACCTACGAGCTGGTGCCCCAGGCATATTCCAGCCATGGGGACTTTCCCTGCGAGCTCGGCTATCGTCTTTATTGTGGGGGCGGCTTTTGCCGGGTCGCCTGGCCCGTTTGATATGAATACTCCATCTGGCTCTAGTGCCATTATCTTCTCTGGCGGGTAGTCGTATGGCACTAGGGTCAGGTTTATACCCCGTTTGACAAGCTGTTTGGCTATGCTCATTTTTATGCCGCAGTCCACGAGGACTACGTCATATTTTCCGCCTTCACCGATTTTTGTGGGTTTTTTGACGCAGACTTTTCCGAATGCGTCTATGTCGTTTATTGAGATCTGTTTTTTGGCCTTCTCGACGAGCTCCTGTTTGTCGTAGTCTCCTGCTGCGATTATTGCTTTGAGCGCTCCACCCATCCGTATCTTCCTGGTTAATGCTCTTGTGTCGATTCCTTCTATCCCGGTTTTGCTGTATTCCTTCAGAAGCTCAGGTAGTGTCTGGGTGCTTCTCCAGTTGCTTGGTTTTTTGCAGAGTTGTTTGACGACGAATCCCTCGACTTTGACGCCGTCTGATTCGAAGTCGTCCCTGCATACGCCGTAGTTGCCTATGAGGGGGTAGGTCATCATCAGAATCTGTCCTACGTAGCTGGGGTCTGTGAGGGCTTCGACGTAGCCGGTCATTGATGTGTTAAAGACTAGTTCCCCTTCGGCGATTGAGTCTGAGCCGAAGGATGTGCCTTCAAGTATTGTCCCGTCTTCCAGGGCTAAGGCTGCCTTCATACTATCCCCTACATATAGGTACAGGCGGTATAAATCTGTGTGTTAAGTTCTCTTGTAGAACGGCAGTTTCACGGCTTTTGCGGCATGTTGTGTATCCCTTATCAAAACCGTGAATTCAGAGCCTTCGGGGGCGTAGTCTGGCCTAACATACGCTAGTCCTATGCCTTTTTTGAG
>CAYXON010000175.1:0-3094 GCA_964467145.1 uncultured archaeon
ATTTTTGATTTTGTCCAAGGCTTCTTTTGCTCTTTCGTATGCTTCTTCTTCTGTGGTTTTGTTGACGAAGAACCTTGCGACATCCTGTATCTCGTAGTAGTCTGCTTGTAAGTTGTCTATGAGTACCGGCCGCTGTGAAATGCTAGTGTACCAGTGACCGTAGTCCCACCATGTGACTATTGCGTCGCCCTCTTGTGTATTATCCCTGTGCCAGGCGAGCGCCGGTTCCCAGTAGAACCTGTCCACTGACGGGCCCATGTGCATGACCTGGTATCCAACAAACCTGTTGTACATGATTGAACCAAGCATCGGGACATAAAACATTGGTATGAACATGACGAGTATCGTGCCTATGACCCGCAGACCCTCGAGGTCCTTCTTTTTGGCTGCTGCAAAAAGGCCGATTGTGGCGCCAAGAGCTGTTATTGCAGCACTTGACGCGAATATCCACGCGCTCTTGTTGTAGGCGCCCCACATCATTGGGATGCTCCATGTTAGGAGGAATAGTGCGCCAACGCTCGCGCGCTTGTAGACGAGATATGAAAGGGGAAGCATCATCATTAGTCCGTAGAGTAAGGCTATCCCGTAGCGGGAGTATCCCTGGTCGAGGAACTCTGTGAGGGACATTGCCAGAGGATTCTGTTCTGCGACAGTCTGGTGGACTATGCTTTTTGTGACAGGCGATAGAATGCCCTGCTCAACCCATTCGATGAGCCTGGCAGGCGACTGGTAGAATGCCAAAAAACCTACGCCGCAGACGATTGCAACTACCCCGACAGGTATTATGTTCTTTTCCATGAGCTCTACGAGCCTGCCGTGGAGTGAGCCGTCTGAAACGTATTTCTCCCCTTTTTTGAGTACGCGGACCATCTCAAGTATTATTGAAACCCCAACCGCACTGAGTATCGGGTAGAGCCCGTTTGAGTCCATTATGTGATAGACTATAGCTCCTCCGCGTGCGTGAGCTATCAACCCTATAAGCTGGTACATTATGAGTGGAATGATGATGTAGGGTAGGTGGCCGATTGTGTTCTTTTTATGGGCGAAGTGGACTACCGCGAGGATAGTCCCGAATATGCCCATAGTCATGACAGCGTATGTGCTGCCACCCCAAGAAAGCCTTAGTAGAAGCATTGCCAGACCGCAGTAGAATGAGTATTTTAGGCTTCGTCTGTGGTATGACGCGAAAAACAAAAACAGTGCGGCAACCATGAGGAACATGCCGAGGGCGTCGTCTTCACAGTTTGTTGCGACAGACTTTGTCGCAAAAGCAGGGGATAACATCAGCATGAATGCTGCGAGTGTTGCTGCGATTTTGTTATGTGGGGTCATGTCCGAGAACATCTCCTTCACTAAAAGGTACATGACAACCACGGTGAAAGCCGCTATGATTGCTGGGAAAAGCATTGCAACATCGTGTAGGCTGATGCCGAATGGCTCTAGCGTGAGGGCGAGAACAGAGTAGGAGACTGGGGTGAGCATCCTCGTCTTCTCCTGTTCAAGGCCGAAGAGTATTTTTTGTCCGCTTATGTAGGCGGTGTCGTTATGGTGGGCGAGCCCCCCGAACATTGGGTAAACGAGCTCATCAACCTCAGGCGGGTATCCCTGGTTATATATGCCCTGCATCCACTTGTAGTGCCAGTAGGGGTCAAGTGCCGCCAGGTAGTCTGACTGTGCTGGAACAAGGTGTATCACAAGGGTTGACAGGAAAAGCGCCAGCACTATGGCAACCTCGGGTTTTATTGCCCTAGAGTGCGCCAATGAGTAGAATACCGCAGATAATCCCGCAGTTATTGCGAAGAATGTGTGGTCCTGATTTAGGGGGAATCCGTTGGTGTTTGAGTAGTATGCAAACAATGCAGATACCAGGATTAACACAGGTATTCCGTAGCTCCACATGTCTTTTTTCAGTTCTTTATTATTCCATATGTGGTAGAATCCCATGGCAGAAAGGACAAGAAGCCCGAATGGTACTGAGTTGTAGATGAATCCTTCTGCTGCGACAGGCTTTAGTATCGTGAGCGCAAGTGCTGCGAACGCATATATTGTGAGTGAGTTGCGAACCTTTGATGTGAGTTGCTCTATGCTCTTAAAGGGTATCTCAACAGTTAGCTCAGACGGGGTATCTGATGATTTCTTTTTGGATCTTTTCTTTTTAGAAGTCACTTACTCACCTGCCATATCTGCGTTCCCGCCCACCATAGTCTGACAGCACCTGTTGTAGGTCGTCTTTTGTGAACTCCTGCCAGAGCTTTGGAATGAAGTATATTTCGCTGTATGCGCTTTGCCACATCAGGAAGTTGCTTATTCGCTCCTCTGATGTGCGAATTATTAGGTCTGGGTCGGACTTCACCCACAGGTTCTTCCGTATGTTCTCTTCGGTGATTTCCTTTTTCTCTTTTACCAGTTTTTTTGCGGCCTGAATTATCTCTTGCCTTCCACCGTAGGCTATTGCGAGGTTGACTGTGAAGTTCTTGTTGTCTTTGGTTGAGTCCTGTAGTTTTGTTAGGTTTTCGACCATTTTTTTGCTGAGTTTCTTGTCTGGGCCGTGTGATAGCAGAAAATCCATGTCGCCGCAGATCCTGACTTTTATCTTCTTTTCCTTGAGGGTTTTGTCACTCAAACCGTCTAGGGCGTGCTTGTTGAATGCCTTAAATAGGGTTTCTATCTCTTTTTTGCCGCGGTTGGTTATGTTCTCAAGTGATAGGGCGTATATTGTGACCTCATCAACGCCGAGTTCAGCGCACCAGTCTAGGAAGTCGTAGAACTTCTTAATGCCCATGTCGTATGAGCTAAGGAGGTTTTTGATGTGCTGCTTAACCATGTACCTCCTGTTTCCGTCAGGTATCAACCCAATATGCATCGTAGCCTATATAATATACCAATTGTCTAAGATATGTATCATACGTTTAAGAATATAACAATTTAACCATGAAAACGGCTTCAGTCCTCGATTCTTCAGCAATCCTGCGCTCCACCCATGACTACGGGGGAGGCCCTTACATAATCCCTGACTCAATATATTCTGAGATACTTGATGAGACATCAAAGGCGGCTGTTGACGCTGCAATAATGTGGAGACATCAAGGTAGCA
>CAYXON010000176.1:0-3086 GCA_964467145.1 uncultured archaeon
TTTGATGTGGGGGTGGTCGCTTGCGCCTTTGGATGGGTGGTCACCAGTGAGCGCGAGAATGTTTTCTATCCCAAATACTGATGCGCTCAATAGGTCTGATTCAAGTGCGAGTACGTTTCTGTCGCGGCATACCATCTGGAATATGGGCTCAACCCCCTTTTGCCTGAGGAGTATTGATGCGCCGAGGGAGCTCATGTATAGTCTTGCGCTTGGACTGTCTATGACGTTTACTGCCGTGATTTTTTTGATTTTCTTTATCTGCGAGAGTTCGCGAAGGAGTTTTGTTGTGTCTGCGCCGCGCGGAGGCTTGACTTCTGTTGTGATTGTGAAGCGTTTGCCTATTGACTTTTTTAGTTTGCTCATCTTAGGTTGGGAAGCCGAACTTTCGTGAAGTCTTTTATCTTGTTTTGGCTTTTGAGTTTGGCGTATACCTTAACCCACACGCACGGGCCAGTTACTTCGCACATTCCGTTTTTTACCCCACCGCATGGTCCGTTGAGCATGTGTTTGGGGCATTTTTTGGAGACGTCAAATCCTGCGACATCCTCTTTCACAGCCATTATAAACTCTTATACCGTTGAGTGATTAAATATAGAGGGCTTTGATTAACCCCCAAGTGATATCGATAAAGGCTTGCAGTTGATGTAATCAAAGCCTTATAGCAGGTTTTGATTAGAGATAATCAAAACCTTCTATAGCGAATAGGGAATGTGTTGGAATTGGATATTCCCTATTCGATATATCGAATAATCCTGGAATTCTTTGGATTTGCGTCTGGAGAAAGTTCCATTTTTAGGATTATTCGCTATATATGTTGTGAAGGTAGTGGTTGCGGCAGGCCCCACAAGGGAGTACATCGACGACATAAGGTTTATATCTAATGGCTCAAGCGGTCTGATGGGTTGTGCCATAGCGTCTGAGGCTTTGAGCCGCGGGCATGAGGTGGTGTTGGTTTTGGGGCCGACTAATGTTAGGGCGCCGGATGGCGTCCGAGTGGTTGATGTTGTCAGTGCAGATGATATGATTGACGCTGTTTTGGAGGAGTTGAAGGCTGGCGCCGATGTTCTTGTGTCCGCTGCCGCCTTGGCTGACTACACCCCAGACGAGAAAATAGAGGGTAAGATAAGGTCTGGTGGGGAGCTGACTTTAAGGCTCAAAAGGACGCGAAAGCTGATAGGCGAGGCTAGAAAGATGTTTCCAAAGCTTAAGATTGTTGCGTTTAAGGCTGAATACGGCGGCACAGAAAATGAGATGATTGATAGGGGCAGGAGTCTTTTAGGGGTTGCTGATTTGGTGGTTGTAAATGACGTCTCAGAGGGTGTGTTTGGTTCATCAGATAATGAAGTTTACATCGTGGGGGGGAATTTTGTGGAGCATGTTGGTAGATGTGGCAAAGACGTTATCGCCAAACGGGTGTTGACTAAGGCTGGCGTTTAGTTCACTTTTTTTTCTCCTCGATTTTTGGGAATTCAATTTTGCTCCTGTCTATTATTGAGGTTAGTAATTTTTTGTCGTTTAGGTAGACGAGCACTACAAGCCCCATTCCAAAGAACAGGTCTATCATCCGCTCAGGGCTCTCAAGGAGAAGTCCTGTTAGGCTGAAAAAACCTGTAAGGAGTAGAAGCCCTAGAACCATCGTTGTTACTGCGGCATAGAATTCAAGAGCTATTGCAGGAGTCTTTCTCGGGTAGTATATAAGTTCGGCTGTGGATGCGAAAACGACAGAGAGTATTATATAAAGGCTTCTTTGTTCCGGCCTTGTTAGGAGCATCCCCATGGAGTATATTATGAAAATACCGACTATTGCAAGTAGTATTGATTTCTGGTTTTCGTTCGCGGATTTTCTCATCCATTGCATGAAGCTTATTATCTCCTGTGCCTTCTTCATCTGTTTGCGGTAGCGGTTGTATATCGTGAACGCTATTGAAAGAAGGAGTGAGCCAGCTAGAAAGCTCAGAACCTGGACGTTAGGGTCTTGATAGAACCTCCATAGGAAGTATATGGATAATATCGCTGATGCTGCTACAAGAAGCTCCAGCTTCTCGCCTGCAAGCAGTTTTTTTATAATGTCAGAAACTGATTTAAGGGGGTTTGACCTCTTCTGTTTTACCTTGTTCTTTTCATCCTCCTGCAACTGCTGGGTGTTCCACCCAGTCTGTAGTTTCTGGAGTTTTTTTAGGCCGAATTTGGTTATCCTGAGTATGTCTTCCCCGAGTCCGTCTTTTGATATTTCAACAAGCTCTTCTTTTTGAAGTTGATTAGCCCACTCGATAACGAGGTCTTTGTCGGTGTCGAGTTTTAGACATGCCTCGGATAGTTTGATGTTTGTTAGCTCGTATACGATGCTCAACAGATGGTCTTTGGTTATTTCACTGTCTGAGGATGTGGTTTCTTCTTCTGCCATTGTCTTTATTGGATTAGTCGGGTGTTTTTTTAAATCCCTTTTTTAGGGTAGCAGACGGCCTTTCTCTATCTTTTCTGGCAGGTATTCTTCAGCGACGAATTCCAGGCTCTTTGATGCGAGAGCCTGCTGTTCTATCCTTATACCCTGTGTCTCCATGAGTTTTAGTTCGTGGCGCCATTCCTTGTGCTGGAACCACGGGTACTGCAGGAGCTCGCTTATCCTTTTCTTGTCGACGTCCTTGAGTTTTTCAGTGACTGATTGTAGGTCGTATGTTTCAACGTCCGATATAGTCATGCCAACGAACTTTGTCTCGGGTGTCCCGAGACGCTCGCTTTCGTGCGCGAGTGCCATTGACCCTGCTTTCAAAACTGAGTAGATGTAGTATCCCCATGGGTCGCCGTCTGTGAACATTATTATCGGCATCTTCTTCTCCTTGTTGAGTCGGTTCACGAGCCGTCTGCATCCTCTTGCTGCTTGTCCTTTTGTTGAGACCATGATGCAGTTGTTTTTTTGCGGGAATTTTTCCTCAACTAGCCGGTCGAACATCGCGCCCGTCTCTATCGCGAGGCAGTAGTCTGCGTTGACTTCATGGAATTTATAGTGTTCAACAATTGAGGGTATTGATAGTCCTGAGCGGCCGAGTTTTGAGCAGTCTATGAAGTCGCCTGTGTCTTCGATTATG
>CAYXON010000177.1:0-3084 GCA_964467145.1 uncultured archaeon
CCCAGATAATATCAGAATACGGCGGCGGACCCCATAACTGGACAGCCGCCAACCTGCGGCGAGACCTGATATTGGGGCTCTGGTACGGATACCACAAGGACTTCGCAGCAGCACCAGTGTTTTGGTGGCACAATTTCGTAGAAGACCAAAACCTTTACCCACTCTACAAAATAATCTCGGACTACAACAAACAAGTGGGTAATGCCCGCGCAACATCAAAACAGGAGAACATCACCATCAAAACAACAAAACCGATTGACTACTCATGTTTCGGTGGCGAGCAATCAACTGCATGCTTCATATATGACCCCTGGGTTTTGGAAGACCTAACAGGTGATGAGCTATACTCACAACACACTAAAGTGCTGGTATCGGTTTATGGCAAAACCCCAGGTCAATATACTCTGTCCTTTTGGGACATGGAAGAAGGCCTAGCATCAACAAAAAAAATATCAACAGATGACGGAACACTAACTGTTGAACTCCCACCATTCACAAAATACATCGCGTTCACAATTTCAAAAAACTAAAGATGGAAACGATATGCCCAAGCGAGTGCGCTAAGACAAGGTTCGTAACCTGGCAGAAGATTTCACTGTTTGCAGCAGCAGTGTTCTTACTATTTGCTGTAGTATCCTCGACAGAAACCTACAACTTCTATGTAAGATACAACCCGTTTGCAGGAAATCACGACATATTCTACTACTCCCTCGCAGCCTTATACCTCATAATATGCGCCCACAAGCTGTGGCTCATAATCCTCGGTGTGGGCTCTGAAAGAACAGTAAAAATCACAAGCAAAGAGATATCATATGTGAAAAACTGGCCTAAATACACAATCCTACTCCCCCTATACCGGGAGAAAAACATGTTCAAACAGCTGAAAAAAGCAGTCGACGACCTTGAATACCCCAAAGACAAACTGCAGATACTACTCCTTCTCGAACGAGACGACACAGAACTTGTAGACTACGTCAAAGCCCAAAAACTCGAAAAACCCTGGCACACAATAGTCGTCCCGCAAGGATATCCCAAAACAAAAGGACGTGCCCTGAACTTCGGACTTGAAAAAGCTACAGGAGAATACCTCGTCATATACGACGCCGAAGATATACCTGATAAAGACCAGCTGAAAAAAGCCGCCACAGCATTCCAAAAACTTAAAGACGACGTAGTGTGCCTGCAGTCCAGACTAAACTACTACTGCCCATACCACAACCTACTAACCAAATGGAGCACTATAGACTACACCTCATGGTTTGACATATACCTGCCGGGAGTTGACGCATCAGGTGCGCCAGTGCCTCTTGGTGGAACATCAAACCACCTAAAAACAAAAAAAATCACAGAACTCGGAGGATGGGACCCATACAACGTAACAGAAGACTGCGACCTCGGCATAAGGATAGCGCGAAGAGGACTCAAGACCCACATACTCGACACCACAACCCTCGAGGAAGCCAACACAGAACTTATGAACTGGATAAAACAAAGAAGCAGATGGGTCAAAGGCTACATACAGACGCACCTCGTCCACATGCGAGATCCACCAAAACTCCTAAGGGAGCTGGGGCCAGTCAACTTCATACAACTCAACCTAGTAGTCGGCGGAAACTACCTAATACTATGCCTCAACCCACTGTCTTGGGCGATACTTGCGGCATGGATACTTAATCCCGCCCGCGCAATGCCTGAAAACCCCCTGGTGAAATCCGCATACGTCACACTACTTTTCGGAAATATATTCTTCACAATCGTGAACGCAGCAGCTGTCGCACGAAGAAGACAACTAAGGCTAATAATACCAGCACTGCTTTCGCCAATCTACTGGATACTCATGAGCGTCGGCGCACTCAAAGGGCTTGCGCAGTTCTTCTTGCGACCCCACTTCTGGGAAAAGACAGACCACAAACTACTTCTGAACACCCAAGTCAAGGATTAAATAACCCAAAAACATTTATCCTAAAGTATGGCCCCAAACATACACCCCACAGCCGAAGTCTCTGAAAAGGCCAAAATAGGCGATAAAACTCGTATTTGGCATCAGGCGCAGGTTCGAGAAGACGCGGTAATAGGTGAGAACTGCATAATCGGCAAAAACGTCTACATCGACTTCGGCGTCAAAATCGGCTCAAACGTCAAAATACAAAACAACGTATCCGTCTATCATGGCGTCGAGATAAAAGACGACGTCTTCATCGGGCCTGGCACATGCTTCACAAACGACCTATACCCCAGGGCAAAACTCTGGGATGATACAAGACTTGTAAAAACCAAAGTCGAAAAAGGCGCATCCATCGGCGCAAACTCTACAATCATCTGCGGCAACACAATAGGTGCAAACGCCATGATAGGCGCGGGCTCTGTCGTCACCCAAGACATACCAGCAAACGCCCTCGCATACGGCAACCCCGCGAAAGTCCGCGGATACGTCTGCGGGTGCGGCGCCAAACTAACAGAAGAAAACGGGTACAGTTGCCAAAAATGCGGGACAAAATTCACACCACCCAAAAGAAAACCAGTCAAATAAAAAGATGATACCAATAGCGTCCCCAGACATCGGCGAACAGGAAAAAAAAGCAGTCCTTGAAGTCCTTGATTCCGGCATCATCGCCGCAGGCCCGAAGGTCAGCCAGTTCGAAAAAGAGTTCGCACAGTACACTGGGGTAAAACACGCCATAGCAGTATCATCCGGGACAGCCGCACTACACGTCGCACTTCTTGCAAACGGGATAGGTCCAGGCGACGAAGTAATAACAACCCCGTTCACATTCATCGCATCCGCCAACTCAGTACTGTTCACCGGCGCCACACCAGTTTTCGCAGACATCAAAGAGGACACCTACAACATCGACCCAGAGCAGATAGCCGAGAAAATCACAAAAAAGACAAAAGCGATACTGCCAGTCCACCTCTATGGACACCCAGCAGACATGAAGGCGATAATGGAACTAGCAGAGGATCACAAACTCACAGTCAATGAGGACGCCTGCCAAGCGCATGGCGCATCACAAGACAGGAAAAAAGTAGGGTCATTTTCGACCGGGTGCTGCAGCTTCTACCCAACCAAAAACATGACAACAT
>CAYXON010000178.1:0-3058 GCA_964467145.1 uncultured archaeon
GGGTTGTCGGGGGTTGTGGTGGTTGGCCTATCCTCTTTAGGACTTTTTCAGGGTCTTTGTAGTAGTCGTCCATTACGTTTCCAACGTCGTCTAGGTCCCGTATGTTCTCCTTTAGCATCCACTCGAGTATTGCTTTTTTGCCTTCAAGATCTTTTTCTATGTCTTCTCTTGAAAGTCCTGTGTGAAGTCCCAGGTCCTCAAGGACTCGCCTGCTTTCGTTCACTTTTATGAATGTATGGCTTCTGGCGTCCCATCTCCAGAGGTAGTTTAGTTCGAACTCCTCATTTGAGCCTGCTGGTATGACTTCCGCTATCTCAAACACCTTCCTTGTCCCGAGTCTTCTGTCACGGTATACTATCACCATCAGCTGCAGGGCTTCGACTTCGGCGCTTGGTATCTCAATCGGCGGTTCAAGAAGCCTTCTTTTGAGGTTTTCCGCGGTGTCTGCGTGTATTGTCGCGTATACTGCGTGGCCTGTGTGCATGGCTTCGAAGAGCACCTCAGCTTCTTTTCGCCTTCTTATCTCTCCGAGGACTATCCTGTCTGGCCTCATCCGGAGGGATGTGACTATCAAGTCGAGCATGTTGACTTCGCCTTTTCCTTCTGGGTTTGCACCTCTTGTGGTTAGTGGCACCCAGTTCCACCTGAGGTATTTGGGCAGGTTTATCTCGCGTGTGTCTTCTATGGTTATTACCCTCTGGGTTGGCTGTATCATCGAGCATATGCAGTTTAGCATGCTTGTCTTACCTGATGCTGTTCCCCCGCCGACTATGACGTTTAGCTCGTACTGCAGGCACATCCACAGGAACGCAGCCATCTCTGAGTTGAGTTCCTTGAGGTCTCCGCCCATGAAGTCCACTATTGTCCATGGTCTTCTTGAGAATTTCCTTATTGTTATCGTGTTTCCGAAGTTTGATATCGGAAATAGTGTGGCGTTTACCCTGTCACCCTCCAGAAGGTGCGCGTCCATAATTGGTTTGAGCCCGGTTATGTCTTGTTCTGATTTTCGCCCTATCTGTGCTGCGTAGTTGTATATCCTTCGTTCGTTGTCGAGGTGGAGGTTCGTCTTCACCCACCCGAATTTTTTGTGGTATGCGGTTATGGGTATGTGGCTTGTGTTCACGCATACTTCCTCAAGCCAGTCGTCGTGCATGAGTATCTCCATCTCTCCGAGGCCGAACATGTCGTGGAGCATCATCCCAGCCAGTATTCTCACGTCCTCGTCGGAGATGTTCACGTGTGCTCTTAGTATTTGTGTTGCCGCATCGTGGAATCTGTCCTTCAGGTTTAGCATGTTTTTTGGGTCTGTTATGTCGTCTGCTGTTATCTCTATGACCCCTGATATCTCGTTTGTGAATGATTTTAACAGCATGCTGGTGGCTTCGCCGACGTATGGTTTTTCTATGGTGTACGCTGGCATGCTATCCTCTTCTCTTGCGATTATCTTTATTATTGCGGGGACGTTGTCTGCGTTTATGTGGTATGTGGCCTTTACTTCGCCTTCTATTTTCTCGTCTGTTGGGTGTTCTACTACTTGGTTAAGTTTTATCATGGGCGATGATGTCGGGTTCGCGGGGTATGTCATGGCCAGCACCGGCTCAAGTCGCTGGACAATTTCCTCGACTTTTCCCTCTGGTATTTTGAGTGCTCTGACTGCCTCAGGCATGGTGACTGACTTCATTTTCTCGCATAATTGGAGGAGTATGTCTGCGTCGGTCATTATTATCCTTTTGCTCCTTCTCATGAGGCCTACCCGCTGGTTTATCCTGTATTTCAGTATCTCGACCTTCACAGCGTTTATTATCCGCTCTCGCATGAACTTTTTTGTGGGGTGGGCTAGTCCGTCTTTTTCCAGTTTCTCAGCCCATTTTAGTATCATGCTCTTGGGCACCATGAGTATTGCAGCAGCTTTTGATACTGATATGCTCTTGCGTTCCTCAAGCAAATCTATCAAGTCGTCTATGTTGCCTGTTGGTATGACGTCTTTTTTTGATTTGAAGATGTGTTTTTTCAGAAATCTCTTCTCTATGGTGATGACGCCCTCAACTTTTAGTTGTTGGGCTGCTGAGAGTATCGCCTCCTCACCCTCCTCTATGCTGTCGACCGCGTACTTTACGCTTACTTCGCCTACTTTGCCAACCACATCAGCAAGTTTCTCCTTTACCTCAGACGCCCTCTTGTGCTCCTGGGACTTGCTTTTTAAACCCATTGCAATCTTTATAATCAGTATTTTTTTTTTATTTGATGCTGTATCGTTTCAGTACTTTCTGGTAGAGTTCGTAGTCTGGCGTTTTTGTGAATTCGTCTATCTTATCTGATGGGAGGCTTCCGAGAAGTTTGTCCATTACCTCAAGAACTTTCTTGACGTCTGGGTCGCATGGTTTTACGTCAAGGAAGGCTTTCACTCCTCTACCCATGGGATATCACCTCTTGAGCTATTATCATGTAGGCTTTCGCTGAGTCCGCTTCCTTGTTGTAGTGGTGGACTGGCATACCCTTCCCTGATGCGTCTGTTAGTTCTGGGTCTTTTACTATTGCGGTGTGGTATATCATGTCTGGGTATTTCGTGCGTATCTCTTTTTCTATCGTGATGCATAGGTTGTTGTTCATGTCAAATAATGTGAATAGTATTCCTTCAACGTGTAGGCTTGTGTTTATTTCTTTCATGAGCTCTATGGTTTCCATGAGTTTTTGAAGGCTTATGTCCGCGAACTGGTCGCATTCGACAGGTATTATTATGGAGTTCGCTGCTGCGAGCGCGTTTATTGAAAGGAGATTTAGCGACGGCGGGCAGTCTATTATCATGAAGTCGTATTCGTCTTTTAGGCTTGATAGGACGTCTGATAGTCTTTTTAGTGCGTCTTTGCCGCCGAGTTCGACTTCCGCGCCTGCGAGGTTTATGTCTGCTGTTATGACATCGAATTTTGGGTATTGGGTGTGGACTATCGAGTTTTCAGCTGTTGAGTCCTCCATGAGGACATTGTATATTGTGTTTTTTGATTTTAGGCCGAGTTCGTATGTGGTGTTTGCTTGTGGGTCAAGGTCTATCAGCAGCGTT
>CAYXON010000179.1:0-3050 GCA_964467145.1 uncultured archaeon
CGCGGCGGTGAGCCGACTGTTTTGATTTCGAGGGCGCTCTCAAGCAAGGACTACCCAAGATGGCAGGACAAACTATTCCAGACAATATGCCACCCGTTGGCTGGTGCGAAATTGATACAGATGATAAAGACCGAAGACGAGCTCAGAGAATTCGAGAGCGGTTTGGGCAGAAGGGTGGAGGACGTCGTCGAAGAGGGTGAAAAATCAGGCAGACTAGACAACCCAAGCAAAGAGACTGCAGTTATGATTAGAAAGCACATAAGGGGGTTGAGTCGGGGATGAGTCAGCTGTCTTTCAGCTCGAATAGCTCTTCTATGTGTTCTGCGCCGAGTGCCTTCGTTATTTTGTATGCGAGCTGAAGGGATGGGTTGTATCTGCCTTGTTCTAGCGCTATTATTGTCTGGCGTGTGGCTTCGACTTTCTGCGCCAGCTGCTCTTGTGTGAGCCCCATCCTTTTCCGGTACTCGGCTATCCTGGTTTTCACATTTTTTTCTCAAGGTAGATGTTGGTTGCACCTTTAACGAAGGCTCCGACAAGTAGTGCAGCCAGTAGGAACGGGTCGATGTTGGGGTCTTTGCTAACGACTGATGTTGCTACCTGGTATGCTATGCCTGCGGCAATTACCGCAACCATCGCCCATGCGCTGTTTCGATCAGATATTGCCTCAATCTGTGTTTCGCGCTCGTCCTTTTTCAGCTTAGCCATGATGTCCACCATGTCGATGACAAATACTATGCACCATGCCAGAGTTAGGTAAAATATCTTATCGCCATTAAGTCCTAGCGACTGCATCAAAGCTATTGGCGCAACCATTGCCACTATGTAAGCCCATCCTTGCCATGTTTTTGGGGTCAGGCCCCATCCACCGTATTTCCTTCTTTTGAACCATTCTTGTTTTCCGAACATTTTAAAAAACACCTCTATGTAAGAAATATATTACATTACGAGTATATAAATGTAAGAAATATGTTACATTAGGTTTTTGGTGATATATACCCATCTTCCAAAATCCATTAATATGTTGGCTGAACTTTTTGGCGGAGTAGTATTGACTGTGCTTGCTGTCGCTTGCGGACTTTTTGTCCTAGTAGCAATCGTTGTCGCACTGATTTACAACGGCCTCGTCGGAAAGAAGAACATGTGCGAGAACTCGTTTGCGACAATAGACGTGATGCTCAAAAAAAGATATGACCTCATACCTAATCTAGTGGCAGCTGTTAAGGGATATATGACCCATGAAAATGAGGTCTTCACAAAGATAACTGAGCTCAGAGCCAAAGCAATCTCCGGAAACCTGTCAACTGAGGAGAAGATTGGTGTGAACAACCAGATAACCTCGGCGCTGCGCTCGATAATGGTGTCTGTCGAAAACTACCCAGAGCTTAAGGCGAGCGAGAACTTCCTGCACCTTCAGACCACATTGACCGAACTTGAGGAGCAGATATCTGCTGCAAGACGCGCATATAACTCAGCAGTCCTGGACTACAACAACGCGTGCGAGATGATACCGACAAACTTTGTCGCCTCAATTATAGGGTACAGGAGAAAATCCTTTTTTGAGGCAGGTGATGGTGAGCGCTCACGAGTCGACGTAGGGTTTTCAGCCAAGAAATGAGAACTGCAGATGAGATTAGGGCCCACTACAAAAGCGAGCTCCTGCCCCAGCTAAAAGACCTTGATGGGCGGAGAAAGAAAATACTTGTGGGCTTGATAGCAGCTGACCTTGTTGGCGCCGCCATGATGGCGTTGCCACTTATCATATCAATTTCCGCGGCGATGTTTTTCCCTGAACAGTCCACAGCACTTTGTTGTGTTGGAATCATACCTGCTTTTTTAGGCATCATAGTGATTGGCGGAGCCTATCACTTGATGACAAAATCTTATGTCAGCGACTTCAAAAGGGATGTGATGGGCAAGATTGTGAAGTTCATGGACGAGGGCTTGGAGTATAATCCATCCAGTTCAGTGCCGATGTCCACATACCACGATAGCAATATTTTCCAATCACACGTGGACAGAAGCCACGGCGAAGACTACGTCTCAGGGATTGTAGGCAAGACTAAGATTGAGTTTTCAGAGCTTCACACAGAGTATAAGACCCAGCACACAGACAGCGAAGGGCACAGGCACACTAGCTGGAACACCATCTTTAGAGGAGTATTCTTTGTCGCAGACTTTAACAAGGAGTTTAAGGGCAGGACTCTGGTGTTGCCTGACACCGCTGAAAAGACCTTTGGGACGGCGATTGGACAGTTTCTGCAGAGTAAAAGCATCGGGCGCCCGGACCTTGTGAAGCTTGAGGACCCAGAGTTCGAAAAACTCTTTGTCGTCTACGGCAACGACCAAATCGAGGCCCGCTACATCCTGTCAACGAGCCTGATGTCGAGGATGGTGGATTTCAGAAAGAAAACCGGGAAAAAAATAAGCTTCAGCTTCACAGGCAGCAAAGTGATGGTGGCGATACCCTTCAGGGAGAACTTGTTCGAGCCCCGAATACTCAGAAGCATTGTGGACCCGAAACAAATAGAAAAATACGCCGAAACACTCGCCACAGTAGTAGGAATCGTCGAAGACCTAAACCTAAACACAAGAATCTGGAGCAAAAAATAGGATGGACTCCACTCGTCTGTGCCTGCTAGAATTAGTGGGCGAGAAGGTATAATTGTGTTAAGCCTTAGAGCGTAGTTGTTTTGACGTTTTTGTAGTTGCCTCGTCTCTTATCCACTGGGGTAGCAGTTTTTTTATTGTTGGCTGGTTGAACCGGTATTCTGCAAGGATGAGCGTTCCTTTGTCTGTTTCAGATCTGATGCATCGCCCTAAAGCCTGTGTTGCAGCAATTACTGCAGGCAGTGTGTAGGTGAGGGTTTTCCCATCCATGCCCCGCCGGTTGTAGTACTGCTCGATTCTCGTCTGTAGTTTGGAGGGTGGTGCGAGAGGCAACCCGAATACTGCAACCGCCACCATTTGTTCGCCGGGGTAGTCTATGCCTTCGCTGAGGCTTCCACGACAGTATCCCGCAATCATGCCGTTTCGTGTTTTTTTGAAATCTC
>CAYXON010000180.1:0-3040 GCA_964467145.1 uncultured archaeon
TCGGCCTTTACACGTCGCCTGAACTTTTTGATTTCAGGGAGAGGATAAGGGTTGATGGAAAATTGATTGGCGAGGACGATTTCGCGAAAATAACATCTGAGATAAAGTCGGCGGTTGAAGGGATGGTTGAGAAGCCGACTTTTTTCGAGGCAACAACGGCGCTGGCGCTCAAGTATTTTGAAAAAGAAGCTGTTGACGCGGTTGTGTTGGAGGTTGGGATGGGTGGCAGACTTGACGCCACAAACGCGGTCGAATCAAAACTTTGCGTGATAACGAGCGTAGGCCTCGACCACATGAAATACCTCGGGCAAACACTTGAGGAAATAGCTTTTGAGAAGGCTGGGATAATACGAGCTGACGCAACCGCTGTGACCTCCGCAGATGGTGCGGCACTTGCAGTAATCGAGGATGTTTGCAGGCAAAGGGGTGCGCGACTTTTGCGAATAGGTCGCGAGATTTTAGCAGATGATGTTTCATCATCTTTGGACGGCACATCATTCTCACTCATAACAAAAACTAGGAAATACTTGTTGCACTCAGCTTTGCGGGGCGTGTTCCAAGCCGACAACATCGCATGTGCTGTCGCAGCAGCAGAGGAACTAAGGATATCACCCTCTGCCATTGAAGTTGGTGTGTCAACTGCGCGCTGGCCTGGCAGGCTTGAGCTTGCAAGAGAAAATCCAAAAGTCATAGTTGACTGCGCCCACAACCCGGACGGCGTTGCTAGGGTTATGGAGTTTGTTAAATCTGTCCCGCATAGTCGGCTGATTGTTGTTGCTGGATTTTCATCTGACAAGGATTACAAGACAATGATGTCAACACTCTCCTCCGCTGACACATTCGTTGCAACCACATATGGCGGACCCAGGGCACTGGATGTCTCAAAGATAACAGATATCGCCGGGGGCCCTGGCTTTGATGATGTTGGTGTGGCCCTTGATTTTGCGATTTCACAGGCATCAGACAAGGACATAGTCTTGGTTGTCGGCTCGATTTATCTTGCTGGTAAAGCGCTTCAAATACTTAAAGGACAGATTTAAGCATGTTCTCCCCCTTCTATTATCATAGGCTGGTTTAGATGGTTTTGAAGATTGGCGTTCTGGCGTCTGGCGGGGGCAGCAACCTACAGGCTATACTTGATGCAATAGATGCTGGCACAATAAGGGGTGCGGAGGTCGCTGTCGTAGTATCTGACAAAAAAGACGCGTTCGCACTTGAGCGAGCCCGGAAAAAGGGCATAGACGCCGTTTACATTGAGCCCTCAGACCACAAAAGTAGGGAGGACTTCGACGCCGCAATGGCAAAGGAGCTCAGCAAAAAGGGCGTCGGCCTCGTGCTTCTGGCAGGGTACATGAGGATAGTAACTCCGAAGTTCCTGAAAATTTTACCCTGTAAAGTCATGAACATACACCCCGCACTATTACCGTCTTTTGCAGGACTTCACGCACAAAAACAAGCTCTTGAGTACGGCGTGAAGGTGTCAGGGTGTACCGTGCACTTTGTAGACTCAGAAGTCGACCACGGCCCCATAATAGCTCAGCAGCAGGTGCCGGTGCTAGAAGGCGACACAGAGCAGACATTGTCTGCGAGAATATTGGGGCAGGAACACATAATCTACCCGCAGGCGGTTAAGCTTTTTGTTGAAGGAAAGCTAAAATTAGAAGGCAGAAGAGTCAAGGTGATGTAATCCTTGCAAGAAGCGAAAGGCTCGCGGGTATCACTATGTTGTCGTCTGCGAAGCTGAACAGCTCTATTATCATCCCAACTACTGAAAGAACTAGCGCGTGCGTCGGGTCGATTAGAATAGACGACGCCGCCCACGCACAGACAAGGAATGCGACAGAGCCCTCAAGGCTTTTGTCGCCTATCCTAATTTTTCCGTATCTTCTTCCGACAAGGGTTGATACGCTGTCTCCAACGCTGAGTATCAGCACCACCGCAGCGGCGTATGGCGCGTCCAAAAGGATTATGGGAAACATTATACCCCAACCGAAGAATATCGCCCCCCTAAACGGGAAAACAAGTATGTCTTTCTTTCGCTCAAAATGGTTCATCAGGTGGTTCATGACCTTGTGATCTGGCCTCACCTTTGGCAGAAGATGCAGAGTAATGAGTGCAATAATCAGGGGCGAAAGTATCCACAGGCCCACTACCGGCTTCAGAAGGTATATTCCGGCAGCTATTGCCGACCCATTCAAAAGGTGTACAAGCTGTCTTTTCAACTCAAGAATGTCTTCATCCATGTGAACCACACCCTAATGTGTTTTACGCCTATTTATTATACGTTACTGGCTAATCAATATACTGGGTTGTTGCCCGAAAGACGGTTATAATGGCTTCAATACACCTTGCGCTACTTTATACGGTATGGTTCATACTCACGTATTTTTTCTTCCTCACACTGATAACCTTCTTTAAAAACCGGGAAATCTTCCATATACCGCCTCAAAAGCTGACTGGGCGGCTTCCTAAGGCTGCAATACTTGTTCCGGCATATAATGAAGAGCGCTGCATAGCAGAAACGATAGAGTCATGCCTTAAGGTCAACTACCCCCGGGAACTTCTTGAGGTGATTGTCGTAAACGACGGCTCAAAGGATGGGACAGGAAAAATATGCGAGAAATACGCGCGCGAAGGCAAGATACTCTACCTTGAGAACAACCCAAACCAAGGCAAGAGCACCGCACTCAACCGGGGATTTAGTGAGTCTTCCGCGGAGTTTGTTGCGACAATAGATGCCGACACGATTGTGGAACCGGATATAATACTCAAGACCCTGCCTTATTTCAGCTCAGACAAAATAGCGGCGGTGACTGTCGCTATAAAGGTGAGGGGTGCGAAAAACATACTCCAGAAGGTTGTTGCAATAGAGTACGAGCTAGGCAACGGATTCTACAACAAGATACTCTCACTCCTCGGGTGCCTTTTCGTGACACCCGGACAGTTCAGCATATACCGGCGTGCGGTTGTCCTTGAGATAGGCGGCTTTGACAAGACAAACATCGTCGAAGACACAGAAATAGCCTATAGGATGCACAAG
>CAYXON010000181.1:0-3020 GCA_964467145.1 uncultured archaeon
CACCAACTATGTCACCCCTTTTTGGCATCTGGCTGATATCGTGATTCTGGCAGTGGCTGCACCTAAGATTACACCCAACTGTCGCTATGGAATACGTCAAAGACCCGGGTAAAACATGAAATAACGGCTTTTTCTCCACAGGGTCAACATGCGCTGCGCAAGGTCTTCCATAAACAAGTGAATAAAGTGTTCCTCCTTGATTTTCTCGAACCCCGCAGATTCCCCTCTTGCCTTCACTTATCAAGCAGTTGTGGGGGCACACCCTACACCTAACAGAACCCTCCACCTTATTATATAATACAGCCTCAAACATCAAATAATCCATTGGAGTTCGTCGCAAATATATACTCTATCCTCTCCTAAACCTGATAAGAAACCCGAGAAAATCAACAGTCAACGTGTTTATCCTTATTGCTATCATGTATGCGATTGCTGCGGCAGCTCCGACACCCATTATGTTAAAAAGTATCACTGCCCCGCCTTCTGCTGCACCAAGCCCTGATGGTAATATTGGCGCGAACATTATCGCAGTCAAAAGAGTCTGCATCATAAGACACGTAAGGAGAGGGATATCTAATGACAAGGAATTTGACAGCGCATACCACTGAAGACCCCGCGCCACCCACCCTAAAACCGATAAAATAGAGAGTTTAAGGAGTATTTCAGTAGATAGCTTTTTTCTCGAGCTTGTCATCTCATGGAGGGGTTCAATCAGTGCTGACGCGTACTTGATGTGTTTGAGTTTTTTCGTTATCACATCACTTTTGAAAAACACAATTATGCAGGCTGCGAAAAACAAAGGCATAAGGGAAGCCAGCACCAGGTAATTTGCGCCCTCATCAAGCGCGTAATAAGAGATGAAATACGCTGTCGCAGTCAATGACAAAAAAGCCTTGACTATGAAGCTGAACCCCTGAAGCACAGTCAAGGTACCGACAGACTCTGCAAGCCTTATCATTCGTTTCTTGCTCATCTCATGAGCAACCCAGAAATATCCTACCCTGCCTGGCGTCGGCGTGCTGTAGACCATTCCCTTCATGTGCGCGACCATAGCATGTAGTACACTGCCTCCGTAGACTATCTGAAGATATTTTCCGGAAACATACTCTGCAAGAAGATAGAACAATCCTGCAAGGAGGAAGTAGTTCAAATCAGCGGTAGATAACACACTGATTATCCCGTCAACTCCGGTTATTGAGACAATCCAGGCGAGGATTAGGACTCCGACAACGGCTGGCAGCAGCCTCTTCATGATGAACTTCTCCAAAAAAACATTCTGGCTTTAAGTTTGAAAAGCGAGACAAAAGCATTGAATACCACTCTGAGGTCTATCTTGGAGTCCGTTCGAGTATCCCTCACCTCTACAGGTATTTCACAGACTTTCAAGCCTGCGTCTGCAGCGTTTATGAGAAGCTCAACTTCAAACACTATTCCCCTACTTATTGTCTTATCCAATATCCTCATAAGGGGTTCTCTTCTGAACGCCTTTACAGATTGGGTGTCGCTGAATCTAAGCCCGAAAAGAAGGCGCGTCATAGTGTTGTATGCTTTTGAAAGAAGTATCCTGCCCTTTGGTCTAACCTGTTTTGAGTCTTTGTGGGTTTTAGACCCTAAAATGATGTCGCAGTCTTGGGAAAGCCTCACGCAGTCGCTGATAAATGACAAGTTAAAGGCCAAATCTATCGGATACCAGACTATAAGGCTGTATCTGGCAGCCCTGAAACCCCTGCTGAGCGCCTCGCCCAAGTCCTTAAACCCTGTTGACAAGTACCTAATCCTCGGCTCTTTGGAACTCAGGGATTCAATGACAGACAATGTATCGTCAGTGCTTCCGTTTTCAACAAACACAATCTCGCAATCAGGCGTTATGCTCAAGACATAGTCTAAGATTTTGCGGCTGTTTTCGGAAATAATTCCCGCTTCATTACACACTGGTATGACGACGGAAACACCTGAAACCATGATATATTATCCAATCTGGCGTAAATAAAACCCTAGTATTCTCAAAACAATTATTGCTCGCTAAAACACGAGCACTCGTCAACAAGAACCTCAGCCTCCATTATGTCCCATCCGAAACATCTGGGGTCATCACTTGTCAGCCTAACAGTCACCTTACCATCTGATGAGTCCTCAGGCTTCATTTTAATGGGGAAGTCCTTCCATCCGCTGTAGCTTCCAGAGCTTCTCAACCTAGCGAGGAAAACCCCGTCAACATAAAGGCTTCCGCTTCTGCAACTTATGTCATCAAGCATCCTGAGCCTTAAGATATTCTCAGTGTTAGGCACTACACTGGTTTTGAACTCGAGATACCCGTTCTGCAGGTACATGAAGTCGTCGCGCACAGCTGCCCCGTCATATCCTGCTTTGTGGGACTTCATATCATCTGCGTGATTTTGTCCGAACCTCACATAATCCACCTTATCTTCCAGATTGTATGTCCCGTGTTCGAAATCAGTCTGCCTGCAGAAGCCGTCGCACCTGCTTTGCGAAAAAAACAAAAAGGACGCAGCCGACAAAACAGCGACCGCAAAAACGATTGCTAAAACCCTCAAGAAGTTAGCGCGAACAAAAGAAAAACAAAAAACCAAATGACGAGAAAACCTCCCCTCAAAAAACCCGAAAAAACCGTTAAAACCCCATTTTTCTAGCCATTTACTAACTTTGTCATGCAGTCTTGTTTTGACAAACTTGATTCTCCCACTCAGAAGATACAGTAAAAATATCACTCCAACAAATGTAATCACCCAACCTAATGTGTCCGCAAACTCCACTCCATAGTAAATGTGTACCTTTGCCTTTTCAGGTATCACCATCATAAGCGCGGGTGAAACAAGATAAATCCTCTCAGCTCCCTCGACCCTCCAGTTGGGAAAGTATGGTATCTTCACAAGGTGGGGGCGCCCGACACAGTCTGTTTCAAAAAACAACTCATCACCTCGCATGTCCTCTGTGACATTGCACACACCATCATAGCCGCCCACAGTCAAAAGCGAATCCACCATGTCACCACCTAATAT
>CAYXON010000182.1:0-3010 GCA_964467145.1 uncultured archaeon
CTAAGGACTGCAGCGCATTCGATGACAGCGTACACGGCGTAAAAGCAGCAGTGGCTGCATGCACAATAGCGGTTGCTGTTTTGACTGGGGGAGCCAGAAGAGAGGATATAGAGCCGCTAAAGCCAGACCACATAATAGACTGCCTTGATGAGGCCCTAAGCCTCCAGCTTTTTTAGCAGAATACACCTGATTTAGCGATTTTTTAATTCATATTCCAAGGATATAATATGAAGGCGAAAGTCGTGCTACTGCTTCTGGTTCTGGTTTTTTCCAGCATGGGATGTCTTTGCTGCTGCTGCTCAGGCGGTGGGAGCGGATATGATGACTGGGACAGCTATTACTATGAGACCGGACTGGAAGGAGCAGGCCAACTAGACCAACACGCTCAGAAACCCATATTAAGCACAGTAAATTAAGTTTTTTGGCTTTTTCGGGTTTTTGTTTGTTTTTTAAGGGTGTGCGATAATATCTATGTGGGGATGGTTAACTGTAAAGTTGACTTTCTTTAAAATATCTAAATGGGGGTTGATGGTATGTATTATCCGAAAGCTAAGGGCTCCACTACGACAGTTAGTGGGTTCAAGCCTGTTTTGAAAAATGAAAGGGAAAAGTCCTTCATAGTTGATCCGAAGGTCTTTATTGTTTGGAGCTTATGTAACGGTCAGAACACCTGCGAGGACATACAGGTAAAGTTTGAGAATAAACTGGGCCTCGACAAGGATGAGAACTCTGAAGTTGACGTTGCTGGGGTTATTACCTCGCTTCAGAGGATTGGGTTGATTCAGACTTAGTCCTCACCACTATTTTTTATGGGTTTTGGCGAGTACTGAGCGCATATCTTTGATGCTTCAGCCCGCGTCGGGCACCCACATTCTTCCTCAAATGGTTGGGTTGGGCAGTTTATGTAGTTTATCTGCCTGCAGCAGCAGACTTTCCCCTCTTCAATAGAGGGGAAAACCTGGTAGTATGAGCATTTGACCTTGCACGGCAGCTCATCACCCCAGAAGGGGTTACATTGTCCGTCTTCCACGACTGAGTTGTTTGTCGTGCCGAATGTGCGGCAAAAGCTGTCACAATCCGCGACCTTGTCCTCTTCTGTGATGTTCTCGCACATGCAGTGCCTGCAAAAGCCTGTGTCGCATCCTTTGCCTACTTCGCACTGCTCAAACCCTTCTAGTTGTCCGTTCCCGCACACCCCCACTTTTAGGGTTGTTGAGGGGGTGGGGACTTTACAGTCGTCACATTCTTCTGTTTGGGTGCTGATGCACGCCGAAACCAGTAGTATAAGCGATATCAACAATATTTTTTTCATGTATTCTCTCATATTGCGTAGGCAGATATAAATGTTTAGGATAGCATCTTCGTGGATTAACCTTGGGGGGGATATAAAACAAGCTTAAAAAAACACAATCACATAAGGTTCAGTAGGTGTCTAAATTGAGTTTGCGCGAATTCATAAGGGAGCTTGAGGGCGAGAAGAAGGTATTACATATCACTGAAGAGGTTGACCCGTACCTTGAGGCTGCGGGAATCATAAAAAAGCACCCCTCAGAGACGATAATGTTCGATAAAGTCAGGGGATCAGATTACAAGGTGATCGCCGGCGTTTGCGCAACCAGAGACAACTTCGCCAAAGCGATGGACATAGACAAGAAAGACCTGCTGTTCAAGATATCTGAGGTCATCGACAACCCCACAGAGCCTGAGGTGGTGGTAAGTGGCGCCTGCCAGGAGGTTGTGGAAAAAGACGTGGACCTCTCAAAGATTCCGGTTTTGACGCACTCAAGCGGAGACCTCGGAGCTTATATGACGTCGAGCGTCTGGATAGTCAAGGATCCTGAGTGGGGATACAATGCAGACTACCACAGGTGCTCGCCGATTTCAAAGGACAAGATGGTCGCGAGAATCTGCCACCGCGACCTTTACAAGTACCTGCAGAAGAACGACCCCTTGGATGTCGCGATAGTCAACGGCCTTGACCCAACAGTGCTTCTTGCAGCTTCAATCTCGACAAAACCTGACGTTAACGAGCTGGCAATAGCAAACAGCATGAAGCCTCTGAAACTTGTAAAATGCAAGACAGTGGACTTGATGGTGCCAGCTGACGCAGAACTTGTGATAGAGGGTACGATAACGCTCTCTGAAAAGCATGAGGAGGGGCCGTTCCCAGACATAAGCGGCACACACGACAAAGTCAGACAAGAACCAGTGTTCACAGCCAAGTGCATAACCCACAGGAAGAACCCGATATATCAGGGTCTTCTTCCAGCATACAACGAGCACAGGCTTCTGATGGGGATGCCGAAGGAGCCGACAATATACAGGGCAGTAAATGAAGTCGCAACGTGCAAGAACGTGCTTCTGTCAACAGGCGGTTGCAGCTGGTTGCACGCCATAGTCCAGATAGAGAAGAAGAACCCAGACGACGGCAAGAAGGCGGCTGAGGCAGCGTTCAAAGGGCATGGAAGCCTGAAAAACTGCATAGTAGTCGACGATGACATAGACATATACGACCCAGACGACATTGAGTGGGCTATTGCAACAAGGGTTCAAGCCCACAAGGACGCGAACATTTTCATGGCAGCAGGCTCAAGCCTTGACACATCAGCTGAGCCGATGGAGGGCTCAGACAGGCTGCAGACGTCGAAGATTGCACTTGATGCGACGATACCCTGGGACAGGGACAGGAATGCGTTCAAAAAAATAGTACTAGGTGAGTAAGGTGTATCTGACAAAGGAAGAGGAGAAACTCCTGGATGGAGAGGGTGGGAATGCCGCGGCAAAAAGCATGAAGATACTCGTCGCACTCGGCGAAATATACGGTGCGGAAAAGCTCATACCAATAGAGAGCGTCCAGATAGCTGGGGTAAGCTACCACAACCTCGGAGATCCAGGGCTTGAATACCTGGCAGAGCTCGCCAAAGACGGAAAAGTCAAAGTGACGACAACACTTAACCCTGCGGGCATGGACCTCGTCGACTGGAAGAAGCTTGGCATAAGTGATGAGTTC
>CAYXON010000183.1:0-2995 GCA_964467145.1 uncultured archaeon
TGGTTGTCTGAATTGTTGTCTCAATTGTTGTGGGCGGTATTATAGTCTTCTGACCAGGCGGATCATTAGGGTTAGTTGTCATCGTGGTTGTTGTCGTAGTGGTTGTTGTTGTCGTAGTTGTGGTAGTCGTTGTGGTCGTGCTTGTAGTGGTTGTAGTCGTAGTTGTTGTGGTTGTGGTAGTCGTAGTTGTTGTTGTAGTTGTGGTAGTGGTTGTAGTTGTTGTAGTGGTCGTAGTGGTTGTAGTCGTAGTTGTCGTCACTGTGCATTCAGCACCTGAAAAGCAGAAGTCCGGGTACCCAGCGTCATAGTAACAGGATATGTACGCTTCACTGCTTGTGTCATATCCATAGCAATTACAGGCTGGTGGGTCGTGACATCCCCCCTCGCAGATGGCTGTTCCAGGGTCTAGCTCCACCCCGGCGCAAGCTTCTTGAGCTGAGGTAAAAGACGATAACAAACACAAAAAAACAATGTATGTTACGGTGTTCCTCACAAATTGGTATTTGGTTTATTCAGTTATTAATCTTTTCTAAGTCTTTTTTGATGATTCTTCATGGATTGTGTTAATCTTGATACTTTTGAGTTCTTTCTCTAGTTTCTCAGGCACGTCATAGGTTATTACTGTTTTTTTTGCTCTTTTTTTGTTTATCCTTATAGCATTTAGTCATTCTTTTCCATGTACCTGTTTTTTAATGGTTTTATCCATTATACCCCCTTTTTATTCTCTGAAACGCTTTTATAGTATCTTTAATATAAATTTTTTGAGTTGATTATTCTGGCGAGAGGACCTAGGAAAACGAGTTACGGGGTGAAAAAACCCTTTGTTGAAAAGCATAATCAGCGCAACCAGGGCGGGCAGAAGAAGAGGATGCTCGACATGGGCCGGCGCAAGTACTTTCAGTTTGACCTTGGCGACCTTCTTGAGGAATTCAAGATAGAAGACAATAAAAACAACCTAGCGTCAACCCTGCTTAACAAGCTGATGACACATTCCCTTGATGATGCGAAAGAATATCTTGAGCGGGTCAAACAAGACAACAACATTGACGACACCCAGGCTGAGCGCATAAATCAGCTGATGGTGCGATACACCCGCTGGAGATAATCTTATACCTTGCCTGGCACAATACTTAACTGATGCTAATCGAAACTTCTGAGAAATACTTCAACCAACTATATGACGGCGTCGACCCATTCCATGTTTTCTTCGAGGACGCTGAGCGGCTGGGGCTGAAGAAGAAGCATGATGCTGGGAGAAGACACTTAACATATCCTAGGATTCTTGAGCCCCCTAAGATAGTCGAGGAAGCGGAGAAGTCCTGTGTGGGGGGATTGAATAAGTCGTCTTTCGTCTATGGCGAGATAAAATACCTGCCTTTCGCTTTTCTTCTTAAGGAATTGGATGTGGGTTGTGGGGGGGTATTCGTTGACTTGGGCTCAGGTTCTGGCAAGCCTGTTTTCACTGCTGCGCTCACCCGTGACTTTGACCGGCTTGTGGGGGTTGAGTACCTGCCAGCGCTGACGAGCCTGTCCAAAAGACTGATGAGGAAATATTACTCCAAGATAAGGCCTAAGCTGGCGCTAAAACGGCAGAAACAGCAGATAGAATTTGTTAACGCAGACTTTCTAACTTATGATTTCTCAGATGCAGACGTGCTTTTCATAGCTTCAACCACATTTGACCAGCACCTTATGGAAGTGCTTGCCAGAAGATGTGAAGGCCTCAAGAATGGTTCAACAGTAATAACTCTCTCCAAGAAGCTTGACTCTAAAAAACTAAGGCTCACCTCAAGGTATCAGATGCAGACGAGCTGGTCCCCAACAAGCGAAGTCAACATATATAAAAAAATAAACTAAGTGATACAAGATGACGACCGAGCAAAATAGGAACGTTGTTAAGGTGACTTTGCTGATACTTGTTGCATTGCTCATCTTCACATACTACCAGCTGCAGTCGGGCGCCATATACTCTATTTTTGGGGCTAGCAATGAAATTCCAGAAACCACATACGAGGGATTTATCGACACAGTGAATCAAGCTAGCATAATGCAGCGGGAGCTTAACAAGATAATGTCTGAAAATACGCGGATACTCGCCAAACTAGAAGAAGACGCTGGCAACATTAAGCTGCTGGCTGAGTTATCCCAGACTATGCTATCTGCGAGGGATGTCATCTTCAGGAAAGAGGAAATAACAAGTGAACTGGAGGACTATGCGTCCCGGATGCCGCAACAACAGAGGACATACGCTGAGAAGGCAACATACTACATGCGACAGTCAAACACACACCTTTTGAAATCACTGGATTACCTCGTGTTTTTCATTGAGGCATCCAGGGCAATGGAAGATACTCCGGTGAAATCAGCTGACACAGGGCAAACACAGGAGAACCCCAAAGCATCGGAAAAACCCATCTCTCATGGGTCGGACTATGATGATGCCAGCACGGCTGAAAAACTTGATTATATCACAAAAAACATGGAAGAAGTCGAGGTGGCTGCAAAATACGATATCCTCGCTGAAAAGGAGATAGCCAAACTAAGGATTGTATCCCTGTTATAGTCGCACCCAACGCCCCCTTTATATTTCAGTACACATTATAGATTGTTTGAGACAATGGACGCTGTCATACTGGCTGCTGGGGAGGGCACACGGCTCAGGCCCATGACATCCACCAGACCTAAGCCAATGCTGCCGATAGCTGGCAAACCAATACTTGAGTGGAATCTTGAAGCACTAGATTGTGCCAAGATAAAAAAAGCATACATCGTCGTCGGATACAAAAAAGAGATAATACAGGATTATTTCGGCGACAAATTCAGGGGGATAAAACTATACTACCTCGAGCAGAAGCAGCAGCTCGGTACAGGCGACGCACTAATGCTTGCCAAAGACAAGGTAAAGGGAGACTTCCTTGTCATGAACGGCGACTTGTTCATCACCCGCAAATTCATAATCACACTCCTTGCAGAGCACAGAAAACACTCGCCGAAG
>CAYXON010000184.1:0-2967 GCA_964467145.1 uncultured archaeon
CTCTTCCGACGGCGTTCTGTGCTTTATGTGAGTGATACGGGTGGTCTTCAATTACTGGGATTTCACGTCTGATGAGTCTTTCAATGTTTCTGAGACAGTCCCGCTCCTGAGCCTCACAAAATGATATCGCGACGCCTGTTGCGCCGGCTCTTGCGGTTCTTCCTATTCTGTGTATGTAGCTTTCCGGCTCATCTGGGAGTTCGAAGTTTATTACGTGTGTTATCCCGTCAACGTCGATGCCGCGGGCTGCGATGTCTGTTGCGACAAGCACTGGTATGCGCCCGTTTTTGAAGTTTCTTAAGGCATCGGTCCTGGCTGACTGGCTTTTGTTGCCGTGTATCGACTGCGCCCGGATATTCGCTGATGATAGGTCCATCGCGACTTTATCGGCTGTGTGTTTAGTCCTGGTGAATATGAGGGCTCTTCCGATGTCATGGTCTTTGATGAGCTGGGTGAGTAGCTGTCTTTTATTGTCCCTGTCCACGAACATGATATTCTGATCTACTAAATCTACTGTTGGTGACTCCGGCGTCATGGAAACGTTTACTGGGTCTGTTAAGATATTCCTTGACAGTGACACGATTTCTGAGGGCATTGTCGCGGAGAAAAACAGCGACTGACGTTTTCTGGGCAGTTTCGCGATTATCTTTCTGATGTCTTGGATGAAGCCCATATCAAGCATCCTATCCGCTTCGTCAAGGACGAAGATTTCGACGCTGTCAATCTTTATGTGGCGTTGGTTCATAAGGTCAAGTAGCCTGCCCGGGGTTGCAACGAGGATGTCCACGCCGCGGGATATTGCAGAGACCTGCGGCATCTGGCCTACGCCGCCGAATACGATGGCTTGGCGCTGGTGCATGTAGCGTCCGTAGACTCTGAAGCTCTCCCCAATTTGTGCTGCAAGCTCCCTTGTGGGTGTTAGGATTAGTACTCTTGCGCTCTTTGGCGGGGCGTATTTTTTGGATTCTGCAAGTAGCTGCATGATTGGCAGCGCAAAGGCCGCGGTTTTGCCGGTTCCTGTTTGCGCAACTCCAATCAAGTCTCTGCCGTCTAAGATGACTGGGATTGCCTTTACCTGGATTGGTGTTGGCGTTTCATAGCCTTCGTCTTTGAGCGCGTGCCTGAGTGGCTCAATAAGTTCTAGTGATTCGAAAGATTGGTCAGTCATAGTGCATGTCATAATGTTTAGTCTCATATATTTTGTGGATTCTGGCGCGTTATTGTATGATTTGTCTTTTTATTAGTTGTGTTTTCTCCAGTTGCTGGATTATCGTCTCTATCTCCTTCTGTGCTGCGCCCTTTTCTAAGCTATACTTTTGTGAGAACTGTCTTAGTACCGTGTCGCTGTCGTTTTTTGTTTTGTGATTTTTCCATATCCAAAACGGCATTGGACCGAGTGTGTATTTTCTGCCTTGTGGGTTTTCTATTGATGTTTTCTCGTAGCTTTCAAGTATTATGTGTCCTAAAGAAGTTATTTCGACGTTTTCCATCTGATCTGGGTTTAGTTATTTCTGTTCTTTTTGGGTTCTTTCCTTTTTGCCGTTTTTGTCCTGCGACTTCTTCTGAGTACCTTGGATGTCATCTTATTTTTAAAAAAAATATTTTTGGGGGGAATATCCTCCCCCCTTTTGTTTTTTCTTCTATATTAAGCTTACGTTTTCTGCTTTTGGTCCGCGCTCTCCGTCAACTACGTCGAATGAAACCTTGTCTCCTTCGTTGATTTCCGCGCCGTCTTTCAGACCGCTCCCGTGGACGAAGTATTCTTTGCCATCGTCTGCGGTTATGAAACCGAAGTTTTTCGCTTTGTTGAAGAACTTTACTGTTCCGTTTGTCATCTGTTTTCTCACCTCCTTTTACTTGATACCTCTCAATGCCGTATACACGGCGTATGAGCATGTATAAGCTAGAATAAGTTGACCCATCATATCAGGCCTTCGCGTGCAGAAGAATAAAAATCCAAAAAAATTTACTCAAAAACACAAACAAATTTCACTTATACTCTCATTATTAAGCAATATGAGGATATAAATAGCATATTTCCCCCCTCAACCTTAAAAACACCTGGTAAATCCACATTTTACAGAAAATGCCTGCAATCTGACAGACGGCGTTTAGGCTTGAACTAGCTTGCATATAATATATAACTTAATACTTCCGAATAGTTAGTATGGTTTTATCGCTAATATCATGTAATCTGATGGGTATACTAGAATCTGGTGATTATGATGGTTGCTGAAAGAAAACCTGTTGAAGAGGTTAAGGGTAGAATAGAGTTTATTGGCGATTCTCTGCCTCCTCTATTAGACGGCAGACACACACGCATCGACTCAGCAGGCATAAAAAACGCGATAGCCGCTCTTTTAAGCTCTAGGTCCAGGACTAAAGCCACTGACACTGCAATGGATTTTTTACTTCAACTCAAGAGCGGACCAAGGGCTAATGCGGTAATCGGGCTTATGGACGGTATGGGGCGTGTTCAAACAGTAATGGCGGATTTGGCAGATTCTGTGGGTTTGGAAGATACTGCTGGAAAGATTCGAGACGTAAAAACTCATGAGGCCAGAATACGCGTTGGCGTATCTCACGGAGAAAGATATGCTCATATCCTGGTGGCAAACACTGATAAGGGTCTTGACCTAAGAGTTTTAGGCCCAGACGATAAACCAGTTATGGGCAGAACACTCACAGAACAAATAAAGGCAACGGGTGAACATAAAAAAAGTGCGAGAGACTTGGAGGTGTACCTGCAGTCAGCTATTGCGCATAACGGGGCGCTTTTGCGAACTTATTTTGTTGAATTGGTGGTGGAAATAGTCGAATCAAATCCAGACCTAACACCTCATCTTCCGAAGGATTTGATGGCGCTTGTCGCCCAAAAGACCAAGCATTCTTAATGAAAAAAATGCAAAAAGAAATGCATTTATATCAAATATTTCAGCCCTATCCTTTAGATACTGAACAAGTTCT
>CAYXON010000185.1:0-2935 GCA_964467145.1 uncultured archaeon
TGTCAGAAACCCTAGGATAATCTCTACTTTTATATTCTTTGTCGATATTTTTTTCCCAAGAACGCGTGCGATGACAGACAACACGGTTACTGCTCCGATAAATCTTATCGCGACGATGTTGGTCGTCGGCATATGCTGTGCGAGAATCTTGACGAATATCCCGTTTGTGGAAAGCAGGCATGCTCCGAGAAAAAGTGAAAGACCACCGTTTTTTCTCAGGATATTTAGCATGCAATAGATTGGAGAACTAAATAAAAAAAGAAGAATGTGGGTTGGTCTGTTGTTTTTAGACCAGACCCTGTTGCATCATCGCCTCTGCAACCTTCAAAAAGCCGGCTATGTTTGCGCCGTCTATGAGGTTGCCTTCTTCAGAGTATTTCTTTGAGGCATCAAGGGATGAGCGGTGTATGTTGGCCATTATCGCCCTCAGTCGTGCGTCGGTCTCGTCGAAGCTCCAAGTCACTCTCTGGCTGTTTTGAGCCATTTCAAGTCCTGATACTGCAACTCCGCCTGCGTTCGCAGCTTTTCCTGGTCCGAACAGTATCTTGTTTTTGACGAAGTGGTGGGCTGCATCGGGTGTTGACGGCATGTTGGCTCCTTCTGCGACTGCGATGACTCCGTTGTCAACTAGAATCTTCGCGGATTTTTCGTCGAGTTCGTTTTGTGTTGCGTTAGGCAGTGCGATGTCGCATTCAACCTCCCAGATATTTCCTCCTTCGAAGTATTTAGCATCCTTGTGGACTTTGGCATACTCGCTTATCCTTGCCCGCTTGACTTCCTTTATGTTTTTCACAGTCCTCATGTCTATGCCTTTCTCGTGGTATATGTATCCGTTTGAGTCGCTCATTGCCACGACTTTCGCGCCGAGTTGCTGGCTTTTTTCTGCCGCGTATATTGAGACGTTTCCTGAGCCTGAGCTGACCACGACTTTTCCATTTATTGTTTCCTTTCTGGTCTTTAGCATTTCTTCAACAAGGTATAGTAGGCCGTATCCTGTGGCTTCTGTCCTTACAAGGCTTCCGCCCCATGCGAGTCCCTTACCGGTGAATGTTCCTGTGAATGTGTTCGTTAGTTTTTTGTATTGTCCGAACATGTATCCTATCTCTCTTGCGCCGACGTTGATGTCTCCTGCCGGAACGTCTGTGTCAGGTCCTATGTGCCTGTACAGTTCGCTCATGAAGCTCTGGCAGAATCTCATGACTTCAGCGTCTGATTTTCCGTGCGTGTCAAAGTCGGATCCTCCTTTCCCTCCGCCCATCATAAGTCCGGTCAGCGAGTTTTTGAGTATCTGCTCAAACCCGAGGAACTTCAGAAGTCCGAGGTACACTGTCTTGTGGAATCTGAGCCCTCCCTTGTATGGTCCAAGCGCGCTGTTGAACTCTATCCTGTATCCCCTGTTGACTTGGATTTCTCCCTTGTCGTCAACCCACGGAACCCGGAACATTATTGTTCTTTCAGGTTCTGTTAGCCTTTCAAAAAGTTTCGCCTCAACGTACTCCGGGTGCGTCTCAAACACAGGCTTAAGCGAGTTGTGCACTTCTGTCACTGCCTGGTGGAATTCTGGCTCACCTGGGTTCTTTGCCAATACCTTCTTCAAAATATCATCTGTCATTTCAACCACTTAAACTGTTTTCCTCTACTAAATAAACATTATGTGTTTAAAAATTAACTAAAAACTATGATTTAGGTTTAAAAATTAAACTAAATTTGTATTTAAAGGTGTTTATACATCTTATTTTATGGTGAAACCTCTTTCTCAGAACGAGCGAAAGGTCCTTAAACTCCTGATAGAACAGGGCAGGATGAAAAAGACCGAAATCGCAAAGGAGATGGGGATATCCTCACAAGCTGTCAAGAAAATCAAGGAAAAACTAAAGGCTGAGGGGGTAATCAAGGGATACACAGTCGAAATCGACTATGAAAAAATAGGGGTAAACCTCTTTGCAGTCGCTCTTTTCAAATTCAAATCAGGCTCATGGACAAGCCTTGAAAACGAAGACATAAAAAAGAGGGTTAAGGGCCCGCACATAATACGTGTTTACCGACTGTCAGAAGGCGACATAACACACATCGTAGTCTACGGATTCAGGAGCATGAAGGAAGTCGAAAACTACTTCCAGACACTGCAGACCGAGCGAGGACACATATCAGAGCTTAAAAAACTCTATGTCCTATCATCATCAAGCATACTAAAAGACTCACCAAACGAACTACTGATAAAAGTCATAAACGAGATGGGAGCGGAAAAACTCGCAAGACCCGAAAAACCAATAGACGACTAAAAAAATGAAAGAAGAAAAACACGATGTAGTGGTGGTCGGAGCAGGCCCGGCAGGACTATCTGCTGCAATCACCTCAGTATACTACGGACTCGACGTTTTGGTCATAGACTCAGCCGCAGCAGGCGGCGCACTAATCAACCAGTACCCGTGGAAGAAAGTCGACAACTACCTTGGACTACACGGCAAAGTCGGCAACGAAGCAGCCGAGCTAATGGTCTCACACGCGAAAGCCGAGAAAGTCAAGATACACGAGAACGAGACAGTCACAGAAATAAAACAAGTGGGTGAAGACATCAAGGTAAAGACTAACAAGTTCGTATACTCAGCCAAAGCGGTAGTTCTCGCGATAGGTCTTGGCTCACCAAGAAAGCTCGGCGTTGAAGGTGAAGACCTCGAGGGTGTGATGTTCTCGCTGCCTAATCCAAAAGAATTCAAAGGCAAGAAGGTGCTTGTCGTCGGCGGCGGAGACACTGCTGTGGAGTGGGGGATTGAGCTCAAAAGAAGCGGCGCCGAAGTGAGCATAGTGCACAGGAAGGATGTCTTCAGGGCAACCGACAAAAACGTCGCATGCATCGGAAGCGAGTGCGTCAGCGTTTTGTGGAACACTGAAGTCAAAAAAATAAATGGCAACGGAAGAGCCCAGAAGATAACGC
>CAYXON010000186.1:0-2926 GCA_964467145.1 uncultured archaeon
CTCGACCACCTCTGTCATAGACCGGTTTGAGAAAACCGGCATTGTCAGAGAGGAGCTTGTCACACATCTCAACATAACTGGCCCAACCGCAAGGGCGTCGGGTGTGCCAGTCGACACGAGAGTAGACCACCCCTACGGGGCATATGGGGAACTCAAACTTCGCAAAAGAATCTGTGAAACAGGTGATGTCTTGGCGAGATTCGACGTCAAAGCCCATGAGATACACGATTCAGTGGCAATGATACATCATCTGATACGGGAGATGCCAGCAGGTGAAATAGCCTCACAAAAAGTCGTGTCAGACGGTTATGCGATGTCACTGGTGGAGTCAGCAAGAGGGCAGAGCATACATTGGGTCTACCTAAAAAATGGGAAAATAAGCCGCTACAAAGTAAGGACCGCATCGTTTTGCAACTGGCAGTGCATAGAACATGCAGTAATCGGCAATATTGTCCCGGACTTCCCGCTAATCAACAAAAGCCTTAACCTGTCTTACGCTGGGACAGACCTATGATATGCTAAAATGACAAACCCACTAACCAACCTGTTGAAGCCGGCTGTGACCGAGGAACTACGGTTCGGAGACGATGAACTCTCGGAAATCGGGGTCAAACTCAAGACATCAATAGACAGAATATTCGCAAGGAGCCTCGCAGTAAGGGAACTGGACACAGGAAGCGACAACTCCGCTGAGATAGAGCTTGTTAACCTGACAACCCCTTACTACGACATCGAAAGATTTGGCATTTCATTTGTCGCATCCCCCAGGCACGCGGACGTGCTCATAATCACAGGGGCTGTCACACACAACATGGCCACCGCAGCCAAAAAAACCTACGAAGCAATGCCTCACCCGAAATTCGTGATCGCAGTAGGTGATGACGCATGCTTCGGCGGGGTATTCAAGGACTCATACGCAGTGCTTGGCGGAGCAGACAAGATACTCCCTGTAGACATGAAGATACCCGGTAACCCACCGACGCCCAAGGACATACTCAAGGGGCTTCTGGAGCTGATGAAACAAATAGAAGAACAGTGAAATATCCCTGATTACCAGGGTTATATCTTCATCTTTCTGAATGCGTGTGCTCCGATGATTATCATGGTTGTGGAGAACGCTGTTATAATTGTGAAGTCATAGAGTATCGGAAACGTTGACGTGCCTATTAGGGCGGCTCTGAGGCCGTCTACGGCGTAGGTTATTGGGTCAAGGAATATGAAGGGTGCAAGCCATGGGGGGAGATTGTTTGTAGGAAACAGGGCGCCTGAGAGGAAGAACATCGGAAATATCACGAAGCTTCCGACGAGCTGGAAGCCTTCGGGGCTTTCCATCTGCGAGCCCAGTATCAACCCTATGCTGACGGTTCCCGCTATTGTGACTGTCAAAAACGCCGCAGTTATCGCAAGGGATGTGGGCGTCAGCTGCAGCCCGCTCATCATCCCAACAGCTGAAAAAACAAATCCGAAGATGAGGAGTATAATCACTTGTATGAGTGTGTCTGTTGCGCCTCCTATGACTTTGCCGATGAATATCGACGTCCTGCTCATTGGAGAAACCAAGACTTCCTTCAAAAAGTCTATCTTTTTGTCCCATACTATGTAGACTCCGAAGAATATCGATGAGAAGAGTATGGCTTGTATCAGCACGCCGGGGAATATGAATGTCTGATAATTCACGCCGCTTATCGACACGACTGAGCCTATGCCGCCGCCTATTATGAGAAACCAGAGTATCGGGTTCACAATGGATGAGACTACCCTCGACCGTTCCCTCATGAACACCTTCACCTCACGATACCACATCGCGTATATTCCCTTTAGTTCGCTCATCTTGCGTTCCTCGCGTGCATCGCCCTCTCAGCCCACCCGCCCTCGGCTGAGTCCTCCCTTATCCCCCTGCCTGTGTAGTGTATGAAGACGTCGTCAAGCGTTGGCGAGCGCACCTCAACTGAGTCCACCTTGCCGACAAGGTTGAGTATCTCCTGCAGGTGCTTTTTCGCATCCTCAACAGTTAGAGATAGTTCACCTTCTGTGAAGCTTATCTTCTTCACATACTGCATGCCCTCAAGTTTTTTCATGTTCGGGGTTTCTGTCCTAAGCTTTATTATGTCGCCGCCAAGC
The DNA here is from genome assembly GCA_964467145.1 of uncultured archaeon. Lineage (GTDB taxonomy): Archaea > Altiarchaeota > Altiarchaeia > IMC4 > SCGC-AAA252-I15 > JAHIYG01. Next base: position 2,122 of record CAYXON010000186.1, read on the forward strand.
TCTTTTTTCAGATCATTGGGTGTGCCTATAACCACAATCTTGCCCTTGTCTATTATGGCTAGTCTGTCACACAATCTGTTGGCTTCGTCCATGTAGTGTGTCGTGATTATTATGGAGATGTTCTCATCTTTTGCCATCTTCTTTATGTAGCTCCATATCTTTTCCCTGGACTGTGGGTCAAGGCCTATGGTGGGCTCATCAAGGAAGAGAACTCTTGGGTGGTGCATTAGGCCTCTTGCGAGCTCAAGCCTTCTTCTCATGCCGCCTGAGTATTTTTTGACTCTATCATCTTTTCTGTCAGTCAGCTCTACAAGCTCCAACACCTCTGCAATCCTCTCCTCCTTCAGTTGCGTTGGCATGTCATAGAGTAGTCCATGGAGTTTGAGGTTCTCATAACCTGTGAGTATGTCGTCTGAGCTGGGGTCCTGAAATACTATCCCTATTGACTTTCTGACTTTTGCAGGGTCTTTTACGATATCAAACCCGTTGACTGTCGCAGAGCCTGACGTAGGCTTTCTTAGGGTGTTCAAAATCATCAGGGTCGTGGTCTTGCCTGCGCCGTTGGGGCCGAGTAGCCCGAAAATCTCACCCTCCTCAACGCTCAGGTCAAGGCTGTCAAGCGCCTTAAATCCGTCGTAGTCCTTTGTGAGGGCTTTGGTTTCGATAGAGTACAATAGGTTCACCTACAGGAATACCATATTGTCTGACTAACTTAAAAAAACCAGCGGGCTTTTTTTTTATCCCCTATATTCTGTCGCTTTCTTTTGGCGCATTATACGGTGGCAGTCTGCCCTCGACCTTCGGC
>CAYXON010000187.1:0-2870 GCA_964467145.1 uncultured archaeon
ACCGACGTTACATTGCCTGCTGACAGAGTATCAAAATCAATACCCTGCGGCGTAAGATACCGCATAAAAGGCATTAGTTTTCTGGATGAGAACGGCGATGAACTAGGCGGTGAGCTCAGCATCAACGAGTCAATATTCGGAGTCTCATACCTCTCAAAAAGAACGCCAATGCCTGAAGGCGCGAAAAATGTTGTGATAAGATACGAGAGGCTGGGTGAGCCGAGGCAGATACCAGCTGATTTGGCTGAGCGGCTCTCGATGCTCACTGTCGGATACCCCTACCCGATGGATGAGACCTCAACGCTTGTTAATGCGATGGCTGTGGAGGAGGAAAGCATAGAGAAAAGGGCAAGAATGATTGTCGCAAACGAGGCATCTATCCGCAGCGTATACACACTTGACGAGATAGTGGGCAGGTTCTACAAGGCGTGCAAGACTGGCAAAGTCCACGCGCTGGAGGGGCTTGGCGCAGGCCACTGCATGTTCCTCTCATACCGGCAAGCCAACAAACTATGCTTTGCCAACGTCCCAGCATTCGTGGTAGGTGGGCCTGCGCCTGAGGCGAAAAGCCAGGCATTCCTGGACCCAGGACACGCCCAAGTCGTCTACCTCACAGAGAACGGACTTAGGATAACGGACCCCACCCATGCAGCAGACCCCAACCTGACTGTGGACTCATCACAAATCGGGGAGCATGAGTGGGCGAAGATAGTCGGCTCCATCTCAGGGATGAATAAGGCTGAAGTCCACGAGCTTGCTAAATCAGTAAGGGACAGGGTAGTTGTTTCTGGCAAGCCAGAGCCAATGCCGATGCAGACCAGCGAAGGCGAGAAAAATCAGGTCGGCCACCCGGAGTTTGAAAAAGAGGGCGATGAGCAAGACCAGGAAAACACGGAGTGCATCAAGTGGGCGCGTGGGATAATATCCCTAAGGGACGCGATAAAGAAAGCGGAACAAAGCAGGATAATCTCCCCCGTCATAGCGGAATATCGGGGGTTAAGTTCGACCACGGCGCCTGAGGGACTTGAACAATACCCCAACTTCATACCTTTGAAGAGGTTCAATGTCAGGGGCGAATGCATATCCTCTTTGAAAAGGGCGATGGACGACCCGCAGGTTTCTGACGCGCAAAAGGAGGAGGCATTCCTGTCTGTTTTACGCGACCCCCACATAGCAACCGGATTGAGCGACTACACCGACGAGCTCAGGGTGCTAAACCCCGAATTCGTCCAGAGACTGTCTGACGACGGACTTGTAAATTTCATCCACCTGATGTCACATAACAGGCTGACTGTCAGAAACAAAAATGTGAGCCAGGAAAACTGGATGCGTTATTTCGACATCTTCTACGTGGCGATGAAGCAGGCAAATGACAGAGGACTAAGACTTGACACCAAAATGCCAATGTATCTCAGGGCACAAAATGACCTGCGCGAGGGAAAGGACATACTCGGTGAGGTCGCGACTATCCACAGCATCAGAACACGCATCAACGAGGAATTAGGTGTTCCAACAGACCCTGCCTTAACCAGCAGGTGCTGCGACATGTTCCTCTGGACTGCAGACCTCATGGGTGTTGAGCCTGTTGAGTGGCTGACTCAACCACTACTTACCGAGCGCAGGACAAGCAGTTATTCATCCTCACCTTCCTGGAAGGCAATGTATGGGCCGTGGTGGAATCCACTACTTGCAGAAGCCGTTGCCCGCGGCCGCTACACGGAATGGTTCACTCAGGATGGAACCCCGTCGAAAAGTCTTGAGGTCGAGTTCGCAAAGCAGGCGGCTGACGCCATAGCTGGCGGCAACAGGAGCCTCACCAATCAACTACCATATCTTGTCCAATCAATGGGTATGCCCCTGGATTTATCGCCCCACAGAAGCGAGCTAACAAGGTCTTTGGTGGATGCCGCACAATCAATGTCCCGTGGTTATGGGGGGGACCTACTTCCAAATTTCCCAGATGAAGAGCACCCAATAAGCTCGATACTGTTCCACGCCCATCAGCCAGAGCTCGTCATCCAAGTAAAGCAGCTGGACGCGTTTGGGGGCGTAGACCACCAAGCATTGGACATGGGCTGGCCAACTCCAACAGAGTCAGAGCTTGCTACTGCAGTATCAGACTTTACAGTGCAAAAAGCGTCATTCGGCTCTGAAAACATCAGGGTGCTGGGATGCAACTCCTACTTCAGTATTGGTCAGGGGTTTTTCACATTGCTTGAAGACGGCATGCAATACCTTGGCTTCGCCGCAAAGGATGAGACGATGAAAACATTGGCTCTCGTTAAGGCATTGGGTGGTGAGCCCTCAGAGGCAGACCTGCATTTCCAGAGATGGAGGCGTGACTACCCCGAAAGCTATGAAAAATTCGTAAGAAGATATTTTGCAAGGGGGGAGGCAGTGGGCAAGAGCGTAGATAATCTGTTGACTAGTATGCAGACTGAAATTGCGAAAAGAAGAATCCAGCAGGAGGGTCGCACACCCCCCGGCATTGACGATGACACAATAGATAGTTATGGCCATGGAATACTTGCCCTCGGATTCTTCGGATACCTGCAGAGTCAATATGTCCCACTATCTACAGCCGATGGTGGAAGCTATGCTGAAGCAGTTGCAGCAAGGAAATTGGAGGTTGACGGCGTAATAGACGGTGTCCTCGCGATTGACAGCTCAGTATACCAAGACAGCGCAGCCCTTGGAAGAGAGATTTCAGAAAGAAGCAGGGGAGTCTTCAAAGGCACCTACCTTGAACGGCTAAACCCCCATGAGCAGATGGCGTTTTTCCTAAAGCTTAAAATAGCAAAGGCTGCGGCGGAATCCAATGTTTCAGGACATATCGGCTGGTCCGAGATGGATGAGGAGATTGCAGTCCG
>CAYXON010000188.1:0-2858 GCA_964467145.1 uncultured archaeon
CACAACACCCCAGTCATACAACACTAAAGTCCTCGTGCTAGTGGGCATAGCAGCCACAATAGTGATTCTAATAGTCGTCCTAGTACTAGTCAAACACTAGGATATGTAACACTTCGCATCGACAGTCTTAACAGTCAGGTAATAAACGTTGCCAGCATCGTGGGAAACACCCTTTGCGTCTACCCATGCACCTAAGTTCTCCTCCTCAACGCTGAAACCGACCTTATAATCCTTCCACACAAGCCTTGTAATAACCTGGGTCGGGTCAAGCTCCGGCGCCCTATACTCTCCGGCGCAGTAGTAATAATCTTTGACTTCACCAATGTTCTGCCCCCAGTAACACTCATACTTGTGGGTCTGCCTCATTATCTGCCCTGTCGGAGAATCCAGGTCGTCGACGAATATCCCTATCAACTCGTCAGACATAACATCAGCAGACAACTTACTTGCCTTTACCCTTATCTGAACATCAGTGGCTGCGACATGACAGGGCTCAACATACACCTTCTCCTTGGGTGGCGTGTTCTTCTTGGCTGTGATGCATCCGCTGCCCAAAAGCATCAAGGTGACGAATAACACGAACCCTGTGCTGACTCGCATATTATAATAAATGTAAGAATAATAAAAAAATAAAAAAAGAGGGGTTTTTTTGATTTAACCGAACAAAGCGGCTAATCCGCTTGCGGCGTCCTCTTCCCCTTTCTTCTCGTCTTCTTCCTTCTTCTCGTCTTTCTTGGCTTCGGCTGGGACTCCAGCTGCTGGGGCTGCTACTGGCGCAGCTGATACAACAGACTTCTCTATCGCTTCATCAATGTTAACTCCCTCAAGACTTGCAATCATCGCCTTAACCTTCGCGTCGTTAACCTTAACTCCTGCGGCTTTCAATACCTCAGTCACGTTACCTTCCTTTATCTCCTTGCCCGCGGAATGCAAAAGCATCGCAGCATAAACGTATTCCATCTTAATAATTCCTCCGAATTTAATCTAAAACCTAGCAATATAGTAGGGAGCTGGGGTTTAAAAACTTAAAACAACGCTAAAGTTCGTTTTTGACCAAACTTTTGCGCAGTAGGCATAAAAAGTTTGTTTTGCGGTGGGGTTCAACGGCTCGCTCCGTTGGCACGCGGGAGGGTTTCGGGCTTCGCCCTCAAGCCCTCATAAAAACTAGCTCTGGCAAAACTTCTGCGCATAATTTGGGAAAGTTTGTTTTGCGGTGGGGTTGGCCTGCGTTCATACCTGTACAGGCAGAGCATCACTTCCACCCATCATAACGAACCTTGTAGGGTTCATGGTCGGCAGGGGCCGTTTCCACCGCAATGTAGCCCCCCACTTGACACCTGAGATCATATGCTCACTTAGGCCTTCGCAGGAGGGCAAGAACATAATAGGATGCACAGGTTTAATAAATGGTTTCTAGTAGATTTTGAGGGCACAGTATTTACCGCACATGCTGCACTCCTTCCCCTTAGCGGGTTTTTTGTGTTTTCTGCCGAGGTTAGGGTCGAGTGCGAGCCCGTACATGGCGTCCCAGTCGAGTTTCTTCCTCGCCCTGCTCATCATGTCGTCTCTGTCTCTTCTTCCGAGTTTGACTATGTCTACTGCGTGGGCTGCTACCCTCGTCGCCATAACACCCTCATAGACGTCTTCAACAGACGGTAGTCCTAGGTGCTCGCTCGGTGTTACATAACACAGGAAATCCGCACCATAAAGTCCCGCCACTGCCCCTCCTATTGCCGCGGTGATGTGGTCGTATCCAGCCCCTAAATCAGTCACAAGAGGTCCGAGGACGTAAAATGGCGCGCGATTGCAGAGCTTCTTCTGTAGCTTCATATTCTTCTCTATCTGGTCGAGCGGTATGTGGCCCGGACCCTCAACTATCACCTTAACACCAGCTTTCTGACATCTCTTAGTGAGTTCTCCCAGTACCTTTAGCTCGTGGAACTGCGCCTTATCGGATGCGTCCGCAATACATGCCGGCCTCATGCCGTCGCCTAAGCTGATTGTGACACCATACGGTTTCAGGACCTCAAGTATGTCGTCAAATCCGGTGTAGAGCGGGTTCTCGCTTTTGTTCTTGGTCATCCACGATGCGAGGAACGCCCCACCTCTACTTGTGACCTTGATTATCCTGGACTTCGCGTACTTGAGGCACTGGTTTGTGATACCTGCGTGTATGGTCATGTAGTCCACTCCCTCACGGGCTTGCCTTTCAATTTCAGCGAGGTAATTCTCTAATGTGAAATCAAGGTGTTTTTCCGAAAACACCTGATATATCGGAACCGTACCCAAAGGTATCGGGAACTTTTCCATAATGGTTTTGCGGGTCTTTGATGTTTCTCCCCCAACTGACAAATCCATCAGGGTGTCGGCTTTAGCAGACACTGCTGCATGGGCTTTTCTCATCTCCTCATTGTATGAGGACTCGATTGGGCTGAACCCTATGTTAGCATTTACTTTAGTGCTCACATGCTCGCCGACGGCACAGGGTATTATGTCTCGCCCCTCATTTCTCAACAGAACTGTCCGGCCTGCCTTCACAGATTTCCTCAGCTTATTAATAGGTACTCCCTCCAGTTTGGCTACAACATCTAGCATTTTAAAACAAAGACTCAATATTATAGGCTCAAACAGTTAAAAGATACTCACTTTCCCACACGCCCGTATGGGGGAACCGGTAGCTCGGTTCACGCGCTGGGGGTTTAGCCTCCATCGTTCCCTGACAAACGGGGGCTCAAGCCCCCTGTCGGGCAAATCACACTCACCTAATCAAAAAACTTAACTCGCCCGTATGGGGTAGCCTGGATATCCTATGAGGTTGCGGACCTTACGACTCGCGTTCGAATCGCGATACGGGCAAA
>CAYXON010000189.1:0-2857 GCA_964467145.1 uncultured archaeon
AAACACAAAAACCCCATACAGGACTTTCAGACAAAGACATGGAAGTGCTCAACTACGTAAAAGAAAAAGGCAGGGTGTCAGCAGAACAAATGCAGAAAAAATTCAAGTACAAGGGGAAAAACGCGGCATCAGCAAGACTTTCAAAACTCTTCCACGACGGAGTGCTCGAAAAAGAATACCTTGGACGCAACGTCATATACAAAGTAAAATAACGCTTATTACATCACCCCAACCACCCCCCCACCCCCTGCTCAAAAAGCAGGGGGTGGACCGGGAGTAGTAGTAAAAAAAAGCTCACATCACTCCAAAAACCGATCCTCGGTTTACGCGGAAGCGAGTGCCACCTAAAGGTGGCACGCACTAGAGGATATCACACTCACATCACTCCAAGAAAAAAAGGGATGCAAGCCATCCAAAAACATACCCCCGCAATATAGGGTTGCGGGAAATAACAATCACATCGCTTAGATGTGGTAATTCAGCCAACCACCCCCCCCACTCCCCGCCGATAAGGCGGGGAGTGGACTGGTTGACTAAACACCCCCCTACTTCTTTTAGAAAAACAAGCTGAAAACCCCCTCAAAAACATACGTATTTTTAACCCAGTAAGTGGGTTATATGTTATACAAATCAAAAAAGGAGAGTGCAGACAAGATAAACGATTTCTCTGTTTCCAATGGAAAAAAAGAACTTTTTATTCATTTCGCTTGACGCGCTAATAGGTGACACCGCTTGGCAGATAGTGAAAGAGGGCCACGACGTCAAATACTACATAAAAGAGGAAAGTGAAAAGGAGATATCTGACGGATTCGTCCCAAAAGTAGAAAACTGGGAGTCAGAAGTCGCATGGGCTGACGTTATCGTATTCGACGATGTTTTAGGGCAAGGAAGCATAGCACACAAACTCAGACAAGAAGGAAAGGCTGTGATAGGTGGAACACCCTACACCGACATGCTTGAAGACGACAGATCATTCGGCCAGGAAGAGCTCAAAAAAGCCGGAGTAAGCATAATACCTAACCAGAACTTCAAATTATTTGATGACGCCATAGAATATGTGGAATCCAACCCTGGAAAATATGTTGTCAAACCAAGCGGCGAAGCCCAGAACAAGAAGCAGCTACTCTACGTTGGCGAGGACGAGACTGGAAGGGACGTCATACAGGTGTTGAACCACTACAAGAGCGTGTGGAGTGATAAGATAAAGGACTTCCAGCTTCAGAAAAAAATATCTGGGGTTGAGGTCGCGGTTGGGGCGTTTTTCAACGGCAGCGAATTCATATGCCCCATAAACGTGAACTTCGAACACAAAAAACTTTTCCCTGGAAACATCGGACCCGCAACGGGCGAGATGGGAACAAGCATGTTCTGGAGCAAACCCAATGCGATATTTGAGGCGACACTTGGGAAGATGGCTGCGAAGCTCGCTGAGGAGAATTATGTCGGCTACATAGACGTGAACTGCATAGTCAACAACAATGGAGTATACCCGCTGGAGTTCACATCCAGGTTCGGGTACCCGACCATATTCATACAGCAGGAGGGGATATGCAACCCCCTAGGCGAGTTTTTCTACCAGCTCGCAAGATGCGAGAAACCGCAGCTTAGGGTGAAAAGCGGATTTCAGATTGGGGTGAGGATAATAGTCCCCCCGTATCCGTTCACTGATGAGGAGGCATTCAACACCCACTCCAAAGAGGCAGTCATAATATTTAAAAAACCAAATCTTGAGGGCATACACATCGAAGACGTCAAAAAAATAGACGGCGAATGGGTAATAGCCGGGACAAACGGGGTCGTGCTAACAGTCTGCGGCACAGGAAGCAGCATGCAACAAGCCCGCGACAGGGCGTACAAGAGAATCAACAACATAATACTCCCCAACAAATACTTCAGACTTGACATAGGGGAACGGTGGTTTGAGGACAGGGACAAACTGCACACGTGGGGGTACCTGCTTTAGAATATGGTTTCAAAATACGTTTTAGGAAGCGGTGTGGGATTAGAAAGCGGAAGGATAAGGCGACTCAGGTCAGTTGATTTCCCACATCTGAGAAAAATAATGAAGGTGGGAGGAGTATTCACAGAATCAGATGTCAAAGAACTCTACAACATGATAAGGGAGTACTTCAAAGAGCCGGAAGGTGATGAGCTTATCACATACGTTTACAAGGTCAAAGACGAGGTCGCTGGGTTTGTGACATTCGGCAGAGACCTCGGCGACAAAACATACGAGATACATGTTGTGAGCGTGGACCCCAGATACCAGGGCATGGGCATAGGCAAAAAACTGGTAGAATTCGCGGAGGGAGAGATAAAAAGGCTCGGCGGCAGGATGATATTCATATCAACATCATCAAAGCGGGATTATATTCCAGCAAGAAAACTCTACAAAGGCAAGGGGTACATGCAGAGCGCAAGGATAAAAGACTGCTTCAGCGACGGCGAGGACAAGATAATATACTCAAAACGGCTGAGAAGACTTGATTGCGCCTCCTAAAGCAGTTAAACATACGTTTTTATAACATCATGTCCGTAATGCATATACATCAATAAATCAAAAGTTTAAAAAAAAATATTCCCAACGACACGATGATACCCCAAAAGATGTTTTTCACAAAGGGAGTCGGCATACACAAGGACAAGCTCGGGTCTTTTGAGCTTGCGCTCAGAAATGCTGGAATCGAAAAATACAATCTCGTGAGCGTCTCAAGCATATTCCCCCCAAAGTGCAAGATAATACCAAAAAACAAGGGGCTTAAGCAGCTTGACCCTGGCCAGATGACGTTCGTAGTGCTTGCTAGAAGCGAGACCAATGAACCCAACAGGCTCATATCAGCTGCAATAGGGCTTGCAA
>CAYXON010000190.1:0-2848 GCA_964467145.1 uncultured archaeon
TTGGGACGAGTTTTACGAGTGCAGTGCTTCTTTCCCCGTATGCTTTGTCTGGGGCGCAGGTGACGGTTTTCTTGTCGCCAACCTTCATTTTAGCGAGCTCCTCATCAAGCCCCTTTATGACCTGACCCTCTCCAACTGCGACGCTAAGGGGTTTGTAGACCCTTTTCGGGTCGTGGAAGCCCTCCTTTTTTGCCTTTTCAGCGTCGGTTGTGTCGAATACTTGCCCGTCTTTTATCGAGCCAGTGTAGTTTATTTTGATGAAATCCATTTTATGAGAAACCCTCAAGCGTGCTTTTAGCGCGCCGACGGTCTTAACATTTAACACATCATCTAATATAAATACGGTATGGCAACGAAAAAGGGTGGTAAAAAGGGCAAGGGCCTCAGGTTCTCCAAGAACACTACGAAGTACCTCATGTACGTGGTAATCGCAAGCTTCGTGCTGTCAGCCCTTTTCTCAGACTACGGAAGACAAACCCAGACGCCAACGCAAGATGCTGAAGGAAGTGAAGCCAACTGGACTGTGGTCGACTACGATTCATCCCAGCTTTTTGACATTGCCGGGGTTGTGAGGGTGCTTAACATTACAGGCGATTTGAAGCTTGTGCTGAAGGATCCGGGGAGTGTGAGAAAATCTGACGTTGATAGATTGTTCAGCTCAAAAATAGAGGGGGTTGAGTCGATATCGCTTGAGAGGTCTCCAAGCTATGAGATGTTCAACATAAGAACCAACTCACCAAATGCCTCAAAAAATATCAGAAACACCATTAGGTTTCCAGGCGATTACATATTATATAATGTTTACGAGTCCATGACCGACGGCGGAGCCGTTGGACTTATAGGTGACGGACTATCAAGTGGGGACTACGTTCTCGCAATACCATTCCAGAGAAACCGCGGCGGCAAAGCCGAGTTTCTCGCGTTCATGCAGAGAAAGGTTACGGTTGGTCCGGTGTTGAACGCAACCATAAAGGGCATAGTATCATATGCGGTTGGCGGATATTCCAAAAACAACATAAGCGAAGGTGTTTTGGAGGATGCTTTCAACGCATCCGAGATTATGATAAGTGATGATGGTGGGTTGTGGAGCATACGCTTTGAGTTTCCCGCCACCTCAGACATTGAGAAAATCAATTCAGGGCTTGATGTATTGGGTGTTGAAAACATTAGCTTCGGGGTTTTCGGATTTTCTTCGACAGCTCCTGAGATGGTTGTTGGGGGGGAGCTTGTTAGGATACCCTCAAACAACATGGTTCAAACAACGTTCGAGCTCGGAAGTGATGTGAACGACACGATAATGGCGCGCGTGATTGTCTTGAACGTAAGCGGGCAGGGTGTCGCATACGCTATTGAAGAAGGCTCTGACACAGTGCCTGCGTAGATTTTCTGCGGTGTGATATCTGGTTTTTTACTTTGACATCTTGCGCGAAAGTCGTCTCAAACCCTATTGGCTGGAATATCGGGTCGTATCCGAATCCTTTGTCGCCCCTGAGTGAGTCCACTATCAGGCCCTCAACTTCGCCTTCAAACACTTTTACCCCATTTTTGTCGGCGTACCCTATCGCTGAGATGAATTTCGCGCCTCTGTTCTTCTCGCCAGCCATCAGCTTCAGTATGCCCTCAGATCCTATTTTATGGTATGCGAAGGCGCTGTAGGGGCCTGGAAACCCGTTTAGTGCGTCTATGAAAAGCCCTGAGTCCTCAACTATTATCGGCCTCTTAATCTGTGAGAAGACGTATTTCGCACCTTCTTCCGCGACTTTACGGACTGACTCAGCACGGACCTCCTCATATACTAGGTTGACTTGCTTGAATTTTATGCCGTATTCGGCGCCTATTTTGTTGGCTTCCTTGACCTTGTTCTCGTTTGAGGTCGCAAACAGCACTTCCATCAAATTATTTTAACTTACCCCGACTTATAAGTATGTTGTGAGGTCAAATACCGTATTTTTCCTGAGCACCGCATCGTGCGCGATGAGCGTCCTTTTCATACCACTTATCGCACAGCAGATGGGGGCGTCGATGATGTCGACTGGGGCGATAGTTGCAGTGTACGGTCTGATGTCGCTGGTTTCGTATTATCTTTTCGGCTGGGTGAGCGACACCAGGGGACGGCTCGCACTCATAAAAGCTGGTATGCTTTTTTCGGCGTTGAGTTTTCTCTTGCATTTGACGGCATATGATGAGTTGAGTCTTTTTCTCGTTCGCGCGGTCGCCGGATTTTCGATTGGAATATACTACAGCTCGCTTCTCGTGTACGGTCTTGAATCTGGAAAGAAGCTTGGAAAATACACGGCGTATGAGAGCCTCGGTTGGGGTTTCGGAAACCTTGTCGCGGGAATTGTCGCGGTTTACTCGAAGGTCTTCATTTTAGCGAGCATCTTCTTCTTTGTGAGTTTTCTGATGGCGCTCCGTCTTCCGAGAACAAAGTCCAAGATAGTGAAGGTCCCGCTTTTTCCGGGAAAGATAATCAAAAAGAACATCGGGATATATCTGCCGTTTCTTTTGAGGGATATTGGTGCATACAGTGTCTGGGCGTTTCTGCCAATCTATATGATATCGCTTGGCGCAAGCACCGTGTGGATTGGGATACTCTATTTCATAAACACTGGCACACAGTTCGTGCTCAAGCAGTACATCGACCGCTTCGACCACAGAAAATCATTTGTTGCAGGATTGTTTTTTTCCGCGGCAGCATTCTACTCCTACGGCGTCGCCTCAGATTATCTGCAGCTGATACCCTCACAACTTCTCACAGCACTTTCGTGGACCACACTCAGCATCGGGGCGATGGGAGTTCTCGCCCACACAAACCAGGAAAAAGCAAGTGTGGTGGGGCTTTTCAGCT
>CAYXON010000191.1:0-2825 GCA_964467145.1 uncultured archaeon
TCCGTGCTGTCCTGGCGGAAATTGCTTCTGTGACCTTTAAGGTTCGCGTAGATGCTTGTCAAATCAGAAGGCCTAAGCACAAAATCCAAATCACCACCACATCGGCTGGGTGGTGCAAGAAGCGGAGACTCCCTGAATTGAATCTTTGCAGTCATATTTTTTTCAGCGGCGGTAGCTGGATTTTCGTCTCCTCCACATCTCCTTCCGGAAGGAGCTGACCTACCATGTACTGCATATGCGAAAGCGACAGTCCGTTGTATAGTCCGTCTTTGTTCTCCCGCATCTTCTCGATTGTTTGTTTGAATATTATTTTGTCGCCAGCAGTCACAGTTTTTCCGTATCCGAGCTTGTTCATGTAGTACAGAAGTGGTGCGAGCTTTTCACCGTCGCCGCTTTTCCTGTGGGATGTCATGTCGTCAAACATCGCGCCCTCATCATCTGTTGTTATTTGTTGTCCGAAACCCAGGGCTTTCATGTGGTAGTGTTGTGAGGCGAGCATCATGCCTGAAAAACCCCTCAAAGATATTGTCGTATCATCTCTGGTCTTCTGAAGGCCTGTTAGCATGTTCTGCAGGTATTTTTCGCCGTCAACTTCAACACCCATCATCCTCAGGTAGTAGAGGTTGTCTGCGACGTACATCTCCTGGTCTATCGCGCATATGCCCCTGACAAGGTCTGTCATCTCAAATTTGTCCCTCTCACCCACCTCAACTGGTGCTCCAAGCTCCTGCATGAAAAAATAATGGGCTCCCTGATTATACCCCAAAAAAGTCGAACCCCCTGGGTGGTCTCTTATAGTCTGCAGATACTCTAACATCACTTTACGGTCAGCGTCTGTGACAGTTAACCAGTCGCCTTGCCTTTCAGAAGGAGGTTCCAGAAGCGGCTGCTTCCTGAATGATTGCATCTTGGTTGTCATATTTTCTTTAGTGGCGGGAGAACTGGTGTCTCCTCATCGTTTTGTGGTTTTCTCTCAGCTATTTTATTGAGGTGGAGGTGTAGGTTAGCGAGCTGCATTACGTTGTTTGGTTTTGGGTCTGCAGTAATTTGTATTCTTTTTTCATCTATCATTTTTTTTATTGCATAGACTTCTTTGTCTTCGACCTCGTGTATGACGCCTGCTTCTTTGAGTATGTAAAGCAGCCTAGACCTATCCTCTCCTTGGGTGGATTCTAACGCAGCCATCATCCTTTTCTGCTCAGTTTCTGTTGGCGCCCCACCGCCGAAAAAAGAGCGTAGATAAACTGTCTCAGCAACTTTGTCCGGGAACCTTTTCCATGCGTCTTCGTTTATCGACTGGTTTATCGTGGCCATATCATCTGCCCCACTTACTTCTCCCCCGAGTTTTTTGAGTATGAGGTTTAGTTTTGCGGCATTCAATCTGAAGCTCCTTTTTCTTGAGCGCTCAACTTGCTCGGCCATCACGCGTTTGTCATCTTCTGTGACATCGACTGCTACATTCATCTCATGGAGTGCGAAAAGTATCGGCGCAAAATACAGGACTTGGCTTGCGGTTTTCTGCGCCCTCAACGTATTTAGTATGATGCCCTTGTCTTTTTCCAGCTCATCTGAAAAATTCCACTCTCTCCTACCTGGTGGGTTAAGGAGCGGCTGTTTCTGTAGTGATTTTATCGCCACCGTCATAGTATGTTTTACTACTCGGAAGGGTTTGAATTTAAGCCCTTATTACCTAAGTTATGCTCCAGCACCTGTTTAGGGCAAGGAAAAACACTTTAAACTGGCTAAAAATGACATGAGAAGTCTTTTAAGCCTGTTTGTTTTTTGTTGAATTTGGCTGGTGCTAGCTCGAAAAAGTGGGGGCTTGATTTCAAGCTTTTATATGGCATTATCCTATATATTTGTCCCCAAAAAGGGGAAATTTCTTCCAAAATTGAAACAACCCCGTAATACACGGGAAAGTGTTGATTTGGAATCGCCTCACAAACTAGTTCTATGACGTAGAAGCAGACGGGGGGTGTCGAAACACCGTGCACTCGTTGTGGAGTCAGGATTCAGTCTGGGGGCTATGGGGGCAAACCTTGCACAGGGTCTGTCTGACTTGTTGGAACACTGAAGTAACTAAACTTTTGTGTGAAAAAATTAAGGTAACACGCAAATTCCGATTTAAGTAAACATTAGCGACGTACAATAACTCGAGTTGATCCTGCTCGAGGTCACTGCTATTGGGGTTTGACTAAGACATGCATGTCTCGGACACGATTAAGGTCCGGGCGGCCAGCTCAGTAACACGTGGACAATCTACCTTAAGGAAGGGGATAACCTCGGGAAACTGAGGACAACACCCTATAGGCGGCAAGCACTGGAATGTCTGCCGCTTAAATAAGAAGACCTGTATTCGGTCCATTGCCTTAAGATGAGTCTGCGGCGGATTAGCTAGACGGTTGGGTAACGGCCTACCGTGGCTATGATCCGTACCGGCCTTGGGAGAGGGAGCCGGGAGATGGACACTGAGACAAAGGTCCAGGCTCTACGGAGTGCAGCAGTCGCGAAACCTTCGCAATGCGCGCAAGCGTGACGAGGGAACCCCAAGTGCGCATGTACAGCATGTGCTTTTCTGAAGTGTAAATAGCTTCGGGAATAAGGGCTGGGTAAGACTGGTGCCAGCCTCCGCGGTAACACCAGCAGCTCAAGTGGTGATCACGTTTATTGGGTTTAAAGGGTGCGTAGTCGGTTCAGCAAGTTTTCTGTGAAATCCTACAGCTTAACTGTGGGGATGGCAGAAAATACTACTAAGCTTGAGACCGGGGCAGGTATGGGGTATTTCAGGGGTAGCGGTGAAATGCTATAATCCCTGGAGGACCACC
>CAYXON010000192.1:0-2801 GCA_964467145.1 uncultured archaeon
CGCTCATTATTATAATTGCCACTGCCCCCAAGAAACCGAGGCCCATGATGGACATCATCACCATCCCTGTGCCAAGGTCTTGAAATAGTGCTGCGAGGCTCATCATACCCATCGGAAGTCCGAAGAGTAACGCCATTAGCGCGGTCATGGAAGTGCTTATTACTCCTGCTGTGAGCCCGAATATCGCACCCACTGCTATTGAGTCGGCTTGCTGTGGTTTCTGGCTCTTTGCAAGATATTGTGCCGCCAAATATCCTCCGAGTGTCATCCATATACAGCATAGGCTGGTGCATATGTTGACGCCGGGTATCATCCCGAGAACAAGTATTATGACGCCTGCAGCAAGCCCGAACCCGACCCCCGGCACAAGCATAGCCTTGTAGTCCATCTGTTTATGCATGTAAAACCGTTAATAAAAATCTCAATTCATCGCTTATTTTCTGACGTATATCGCGGTTTTTCCTTCTTCCTGCCCGAATAGTCTCGCGGGTTTTTTTCTGAGGTATTTCAGGCTTGTGAACGGCTGTTTTTGGTGGTAGCATACAAGGATTGCGTCCTCCCGCATCTGCTCAACCAACTTAGCCTCTAGTCTGCGTCTTTCAACAGTTCCTCCGTCGAAGAAGAATATGATGTCGTATCCTCCGAGGTCCACGTCATCACTTAAGAAATCGCCCTGCACTACCTTGGCTTTCCCGACAGGTACTGTTTTGGAGTCCTCAAGTATTTTTCCCGCATTTATCGAGCCATCAGCCAGACCTATGCTGTGTTCCACACCGAATGCCTCCCCCCCTAATGTTGCCGTGAGATATACTACTCTGCCGTCGCCTGACCCCAAGTCAATAAGTTTTTTTCCCTTTTACTCCAACGTGTGTTAGGACTTCAGCCAGGTATGCGGGTTCTGCTTCCAGAAATGGCCCTTTACCCAGGTTCTGGTAGGGGCTGATATCTGCTGGTTTGCACATGCTGCAGACTCTGTCTATCTCCTCTATCTTTTCAGCTAATGTTTTGTCTCCTATCTCCTTCTGGTCTGGTAGCTCACTGTGCGTTTGTGCATTCCTTTTTCTCCAGAGCATATTATATTATGGGGTGGACGAGGATATTATTAAAGTCCTGGTTTGAAATAATTATATGCTTATTGGTTTTCTGACTGCTCTTGCTATCGGATTGTTTGCTGGCGTATTATCTGGGTCTTTCGGCATAGGCGGTGCATCTGTCACAACGCCTCTTATGCGGATGTTGCTGGGTGTGCCAGGTCACATAGCGTTGGGTACTCCGCTTTTGCTTGTTCTTCCGTCTGCTTTGACTGGGGTGTGGGTGTTCTACAGGCGGGGCCTTGTCAAGTTCAAAACAAGCATAACCTGCGGGTTGTCTGGGTCCGTGTTCGCGGTGCTTGGCGCACTCTACACTGTGGAGTTCTCAAGCAAGACCCTGATGCTTATGACATCAGTTCTTCTGATAGTCTTCTCGCTTCTTCTTTATAGGGACCTGGGTAGGGGGTTCAAAAACGAGGCTTTGCCCCTTAAGTCGAAGGTTTTCAGGAGCGTGTGCGTCGGCGGGGTTTCAGGGTTTGTGTCTGGTTTTTTGGGGATAGGGGGTGGCTTCATACTTGTCCCGCTTCTTGTGATGTTTTTGCGTGTGCCGCTCCATAAAAGTATCGCATCATCGCTTGCGATAATAGCAATCTACGCTGTCCCAGGGGCAATAACACATTTCATGCTCGGACACGTTGACTTGTCGCTTGCAGGGCTTCTGCTTGCAGGGCAGATTGTCGGCTCTTATGTGGGGGCAAAGAACACTGTTGAAACAGATGAGAAAACACTGAAGAATCTGATGGTCGTATTCCTCCTTTTATTGGGGGTATGTCTAGCAGTATATGAATTCTTTATCTGACTAGCTGTTATTTTCGGTAGCGTTGGTGTTTGTACACTGATTTCAGCGAGAGAATCGTCCATATTATCGAGGTTACTACAATAAATGTTTCGAATTCGCCTTTGAGTACCTCAAAAAGCGACCAACCACATCCGAACAACGCAGCCCACTTGAGATTCACCAAAAACTTCGAAAACAACGACTCAACCATGATAATATATTGGGCTAACTATAAAGAAAATGAAAAACCCCGATATGCTCGCGTTTGTCGCATACCTCACCCCTTTTCTACATTGTTGCCTTGGTTACTGCTGCGGCAAGCATTGCGAGTATCATGCCAAGCGCTGGTATGCAGCAGCACCCTGAGCCCATGCTGTCTGCTTCAAGTCCTCCGTCGCGTATTTCGTCGCCTTGTGTTGTCCAGGTTGATTTGCCGCCGACTGTTCCCTCATATGGTTGGTCCTGGTTTTTGCCTGTTGGCGTGTTCTGGAAGTCGTGTTGTATCGCGTATCCGGTTCCTGGGTCTGTGTTGTAGTACTGTTGCACGTAGTCTTTGTTCTCTATCGTGAGTTTGTTGCCTGAGTTGTAGTCTGCGCCCGCTGCCTCAACGGTTATGGTAGCGTCCTCGTCCTCAGCCATCGGCGGCAGGTATATCAGTCCCTCCTTCTGTTCGACCTCGTAGCTGTAACTTCTCCCATCTGATGTTTTGACAGTGACTTTGTAGACTTTGACTGACTGGTCTGTTACCCTTATGAAGGCGTCTTGCGCGAGCACGGCCTTGGTCCTGTTCTGCCTGTTATAGTTTGTGGCTTTGCCGATTATCTCGCCTGTGTCATATATCTGCCAGGGTTTTCCAAGCTCTGCAGGGGTTCCCATGTCGACGTATTCTTCTCCCGTGTTGTGTACGCTGTTGTTGTTTTTGTCCCTCAGCG
>CAYXON010000193.1:0-2758 GCA_964467145.1 uncultured archaeon
TGATGAGGGGGTTAAGGCGATAAAAGGCGGCGACAGCAAAAGGATTGGGGAGCTGATGAACGCCAACCAGAAACTCTTGGCTGAGATGACGCTATCCTGCCCCGCAGTCGAGGAGATTATCGAGGTCGCCCTCGCAAACGGCGCACTAGGGGCGAAACTAACGGGTACCGGCAGAGGCGGCACAGTAATAGCTTTAACACCATCAAAAGAGCTTCAGGACAAAGTCACAAAAGCTATTGAGGCAGCCGGATACACGACCTACAAAACTAGCATCGGCGCTTGATTTTATGCAAATAACAGGAAGTCGGTTGTTAAATCAGTTATTGTGAATTTTAGGTGTTTGTTCTGGTCAAGCGACACTTTGACTCCGCTGCCTGTCACATGTATCCTCCCGTCGCCTGTTGTCTGAGTCAGCATGTACCCTGCCTTCTGCAGAAGCCCGTAGATCTTAGTTATATCTACTCCTTTCTCATTTTTTCTGTCGTCTGTGACTTTCTGATGCAGTTCCTCAAGCCTTTCTCTCTCCTGCAGGTCTGTGACTTCCTTGACTTGGGTATGAAATAGTGGGTGTCCTGGCTTTAACATGTTGAATGCGCTAGGGCCGCCGACGAAGGGGCACCTGAAAGAAGGACTTCCAGTTGATGGGTCGGTGAATACTTCCATGATTGGCGCAACACCAAACTCATAAGTGTACTGTTCACCTGCGAGTGTTATCGTTCCCCTGAAGGATTCATCATTCGCGGCCTGACGTGCTTTGGTGTTTAGTGCATAGTATTCTCTTAAGCCGTCTAATGTTATTCCTTGCTCGTGGAAGACTCTTATGAACGTATCCCCTTCCCTGTAGGCTCTGCTGTACTCTCCGACTCCAATATAACTTCTCAGAGGTATTTCTGAGACCTCTGGCGATTGAGCTATGCCTGAAGACTTGGTCGCCTGCATATGTACTACTGGGAATAACTCAGTTATTAATCTTTCCTAGGTGAAGAAGTCGAAGTATGCTGCGACGGCTAGTGCTATGCCTGATAGCGCGAATATTATGAAAAAATTCGCGCGCTCACCCCAGTTATCCTGGCTACAGACGAGCTCAGACAACAGGTGATAGTCTGCTGTGGCGAGTCCACCGGATTTTGATAGTTTAACCTTTAGTTCCGAATCCTTTATCAGCTTTGACCTGAGCCTGAGTATCCTGTACTTGTATATGAAAAATACCAGAAATCCGCCGACGCCCACATACCACGATGCCTTTCCATAAACGGGGTTAATGCTCCTCAAAGGCTCTATCACCCTCATCGCGACAGTCGCCAGAACCCCTATGAAAAAGAATATCCACGATAGCCTCGACTGCCTGCAGACCTTGTGCATCCCGCAGGTGGCGCAATCCAGGCTCAACTCATCAGGCATGATTTATCCTACTGTGACTGTGTCCCCGTCTACTGTGACTTTGTCGCCGGTTTTTATCTTTGTTATGTCTACTTTGTCGACAGCAGGTATGTCAGATATTATGCATCCGACCGCGACTATGGTCTCGCACTCTGTGTTTACCATCGCCTTCGGTGCGTTGCCGAGTTTCTTCAGCTGATATATCGTGTACGGTCCAACAGTCGAGCCTTTTCCGTATGGGAAAACGAGTATCTTATCCTTTATCGAGACTCCGTCGAGTTCATTGTCTTTGTCTGCGATTTTTCCAGTTTCAGGGTCCACTCCCCCGTAAAAAGATATCGGGTCCTTGGTGACTAGGGCATGCCCGCTTATTTTCCCCTTGTTTATTATCCTCCCCTTCATTTTCAACTCCTCCACTTACCTGTTGTCGCAGCATCAAGGCACTGCTCGAATGTGCCTAGTTTGACCTGCATCTTATTCTTTCCCCTGCAGTAAAAGCATGCTTTCGCAGAGGTTGTTGCTACGTTTTTGAACCTTCCCTTAAGGGGTGCGACCACCATGCAGGTGTCGCATGCGAACTTGCCGCCAGCGTCCTCTATGACTTTGGTGTAGCCTCGTGTGTCTGAGAGTACTTTAGTCGGCCTTGCTGTTGCAATCCACAACTCCATAGTATCATTCACCTTTTTGCCCTCGAGATAATCTGCTATCTCACCTATCTCGTGTATGCTACAGTGCGGGCAACCAAGCGATACGAACTCTATGTCGTCGCAGTCGTCGTTTAAGGCGTTATATGATTCGGTGATTTCTTTTTTAGTGACTGTTATGACCTCACCCGGCATCTTGTATTTCTCTGCCTCAGGCGTTATGTCCTCTATGCTGTATATAGGTTTTGCCCCGTAGGTGACGACCGATGCGCTGAAGCTCTTCAACTGGTCGAGTGAGGCGTTTTTTATCCCACTGATGTATGGTATCTTTGATTTTGCGTTGTTTCCTATGAAGTATCCGAGAGCTCCGAAGTCTGGCAGGGTCTTGACATCTGTGTCCACTTTGAATCCTATGTCCGGCACCCTGTTCTCGTCAAGGTGCAGGTCGTAGGCTGGGGTCTTCCCAATCATTGCGGCAGCTATCGCTGATGGCCCGCCTTCTTTGTTGGTTCTTGCGCCAACCACTGAGTTGATGAATGTTACCGCGCTTGACTCGCTCCACGCTATGTGCTCCCCGTACCTCGGGAGGTTTCCAACAAGGTATGGCGTGCATGTGCAGCAGGTTATGACACCCATCTGCGCGAACGCGTCTATTACCTTGTGCTGTTTTTCAGCGAACTCACCACTTATGCCAAGCTTCTTCCAGTCGACGAGGTCCATGCCCGCAGGGTTAA
>CAYXON010000194.1:0-2742 GCA_964467145.1 uncultured archaeon
CAGAAGACCTGCTAAACACGTCAACGACATCCACGACGTCATCGACTTCAACAACCACCACTACCCCCTCATCTACGACCACCACGTTCTACCTGCCGCCAACCACGACCTCAACAACTGTTCCCGCAGCTTCCTGTTCGGACGGGCTGAAAAATCAGTTTGAGGAGTGGGTTGACTGCGGCGGCCCTTGCCCGCAGTGTCCCAGGCCTGACGTGTCAGCTGAGGTTGAGGTCGAGGATGAGGCTGACTCAGGCGACAGGGTGGAGATTGAGGTGAGGATAACATCCAATGAGAGCGGAAACGTGGTTGTGGACTTGAGGCTTCCTGAGGGATTGGAGAGCGATTCTCCAACGACTGTACGCTCATCGCTTGAGGGTGGGTTAGAGCAGGTTATATCTTTTGAGGCTGAGGCTACAGAGTACCTGCCGATTGGAGAGTACGAGATAATCCTTGAGGTCCGGGATGTGCGAAACCTCGTCATAGCAGAGGCTAAAAAGACGATAGTAGTCAAGGAGGCGCCGCTGATAAAACTACCTAAAATAGATATTGAACTGCCTTTTGTCGGTGGTTTCAAGCGGGTTATCTCGGCTGTTCAGGAGAGGCTATTTTCGATGGTCAAGAATACAACGCAGATAATCTATGCGACGACCTGGCTTGCGCCAATCCTGATACTTGTTCTTGCGGGGTTCGCGTACCTATTCCACATCTGGCGAAGGTGAGGTCGTTAAATCATGCCTTTGACTCTCAACTCCATCAGGTCTGAGGCTACGAGCACTGAGTTATTTGCTGATTCCATGTCTATCGCGCCCTTTGGGACTCCGCATACTATCTTCTGTCCCACGAGCTGGTGTATCCTTATGCCGTAGTCTGGGTTAAGGCCGCTTGAGTCGACCCGTGTTGCGTACTCTTGGAGGTCTTTACACCCTGATCTCGGGAATCCAGGGCATCTTGCGAACGCGAAAGCGTAGTTGAGTCCGTCCTCGTCAAGGAATCTCCTGAGCGCGTCCTTCATCAGCATCGCAGAGAGTCCTAACCTCCTGAGGTATGGGTGGACGTTTACGAGCGCGAGAAACCCGACTGCCCCGTCGTTTGATGCTGCCTCAGGGAGCGAGTCCACGAAGTTCCAGTTCAACGGCATCCTCTCCGCCATGTCCTCGTATATCTTTGTTGTGACGGTTCCGTCAGCGACCATCTTGAGTGCGTGGGCTATCAGGTCCGCCCCTATCATCGCGGGTTTTTTAGATGTTATGTGACCCAATACTGTGCCCTTGCTCATTACTATTTCATCCCATTTTTTTGAGGTGAACTCAATATCCTGTCCCTCATATACTGCGACGAGGGTTCTGCCTTGGCCGACACTGTATTCGACGTCCATGCTCTTTAGGTACTCGTCGTACTCGCCGATAAGGTTTGGCGTAAGGGGTGTGACCTTGGTTGATGCCCTTATCACCTTGGCAACATCAACGCCAGCCCCTATCTTAACAGGTTCGGGGAGCGTGTCAAGCTGAATGGGGCGCCTTGCAATAACCTCTTTTTCCACATTAAATTATAGGGAAACATGGGCAGAAAAACACCAGATGGTGTGGGGGTTTTCCACCCCCCCCTATGTTTATTCCTTCTTTTTGGTTTTCCCTCTTCTCTTCCAGGCTACTGCCGCGATTACCACTGCAAGCGCTGCCAAAACAATTATTGTGCCGCCTTGGCTGTCTTGTTTTCCGTCGACTTTTATTATTGTCTGCTCGCTTTCGATGTGTACTTTGTCGTCGTGCGTGCACCTGAGCTCTATCGGCAGTATATACTCCTTCTGGCTGGCATCGTCTTCGACAGTGAACTTTATGAGTGCCTCACCTTCTTGCCCTTGTTTGAGGTCTCCGATGTACTGGCTTTTGTCCTCAAAGTCGAATGGGTGGTCGCTTTTCTTGAGCACCCAAATAGTCACTGAGTCGCATTCACTTCCCTTGTTGGTGACTTTAAGCCTCATCTGCGAGCTCTCGCCTATCGAAGCCTCTGTCTTCTCGGATGTCAGCTCAAATCTTGGGCTTTCCTTCACTGTTATCGGCACGGTTATCCTTTTGCTTTCGTATTCTGTGCCCACCTGGTAGCTTAGGTCGAATCCTAGCTCGTATTGTCCTGGTTGTGTCGTCTCATCAACATCTATGTAAAACAGTGCCTGGGAGCTTTCTGACGGCCTTAGTATGCCGACGTCCTTCTGTTGGGTGTATGATTTGGAGCTTTTCAGTGTTGTCTGCGGCTCCATCGTCACCTTCAGGTTTTTGACCTCGACGGTTCCCGTGTTTTCTGCAGAAATCTTCACCTCGACGTCTTTGTCGTCTGCGTGTATCTCCTGCGGGTTGGTGTTCACGTTTGAGAGTCCTATGTTAGGCTCACCAGTCACGTAAAGTCCGAGGTTGAACTCCTGTTTCATGCTTGTGTGTCCTTTGTCCTCGTATTCTATCGTGATTGGGAGGTTGTATGCGCCTGACTGCGCCTTGTCATCGACGTGTATCCTGTATGTGACCTCTCTCTCATCTTTTGAGTTTATCTCCCCCAGGTATTGCTTGTCAGCGTCAAGTATTGTTATCTGCTCGTTTTTGCTTGTTAGCTTGGCGACTGCATTGTATGCTGTGCTCTTCATGTTCTGGATTACTATCCTGGCGGTTGTTGTCTTTCCAACTTCTGCCTGTCCGACATCAACCTCTTTTATCGATAGCTCCGGTTTTCCATACACCTTTATCGGGAAGT